>JACREK010000113.1 GCA_016218275.1 Candidatus Gottesmanbacteria bacterium
ACAGATACCGATATGAAATTATCGGAACAAGCTTTGTTTTTAAAATTCTTCTTAAAGATATCCGATGATAAAATTCGCAAAATAGTATTGGATAGTGGAGATGAGAAAAAGGGAATAAAAGGATTTCTAGTCAATCCGCCATTATGGGAATATAATGGCGAATGGGTATTGGTACCAAGAAGCGGTAATTTTGAGGAAATCCACCAGTTTATCTCTTGTCAACTGCAAAACTCCAATTGTTCACTGACACCCTAAAGGGAAAGAAACAATTTTATTCCGGAAATAACCAAAAACACTGCTCCCCCGATTAAAATTAGCGTAGATTGTGTAGATCCGGAAGCGGGCGGAGTAACTTTTACGGTTGCGGATGGGAAAGCTGAGGTTGGTGTAGATATACCGGTAGGGGTGGTTGTCTGAGAGATTGTTGGGATTATCAGCGTAGGACTTGCCGCTGGTGTGGATGTGGGAGAAGGAGTTAATGTGGCTGAAGGTGTAGCTTCTGCACCCAAAACTAATCCTTCACCGCTTTTAAGCACAATAAATTCCCGCATAACGGTTAATAAATTTCCAGACTGGTCAAAACCTTGGATACTGATGCGATGAGTACCTGGCTCAAGTGAAAGCGGTGGTCTCCAGACCCACGTACCGTCTTGATCGACGCTTACTCTTGCTGATTGCGGAAGTGAGTTTACGGTGATTAGAATTTGAGTTCCTTTAATACCAACACCTCTTATTCTGGGCCGATTATCGGTTGTTGTATCGCCATCTTGCAGAGGGAAAAGGATATCATATACTTTATAATTTGTATTTGTTACCTGCGTGCCTAATATTTTTTGATTTTGTATTTGGGCAATGTCTTTTTTATTGGAACTGGTAATGAAATTATAAGTATTGCCGATTTGCATTACAGGCAGATCCAAATTCTGGCGGATAGATCTTACGTCAACAACTGCTGAAGCGGTCTGAGACGGCCCGGTGAAAGCATTGATTTGAATGATGTCGTTATCTGCAATCTCTGGACGCTCTGAAAGATTTTGGGAACGAAGATTAGTCAGAGGTATTGCCCAAAGACCGGAACTATCCGCTCTTGCCGATAGCAGTGCGCTATTTCCTATTGAAAGATAGATAAGAGCACTGCTTGCTGCCTGGTTATTATTTGTGACTATAGTTCCATGAGCAGGAGGAATGGAAATGACGGTTGCCAATTTAGGCGCGGTTTTCTGACTATAGTTGGAATTGTAAATTTTGACGGTATAAGCCGTATTTTCTTTAAGATTTTTTACAGTAATGTAATGTGTTAATCTGGGGCGGGGAACATCGTCACTATCCAGGTCGTCAATATAAGTGATTGATTGTGAATTACCGGTGACAACAGCTGTTCCTGTTACGGGGGTAGAAGTCAGCCAAGATACGGTAAATGAATTGTCAGAAATATTGGCAAAACGGACGTCTTGGGGAACTATATTATTTTTTGCTGATGAAGTAAAAATATGCAGTGATCTGTCAAGATAAACTGCACTCCCGATTCCTAGAAAGAGGATAACCAGGACAATAAATGTGGGTATACGTTTTTCTTTTTTATACATTTACTCCTCCCGACCTTTAAGTTTCCTGATTATGTCATTGTCAAAAGTAGGTGTCAACGGGACTACCTGACGCAGTTCTTTCTGTGAGACGGTAGAAGCAGTCCTGGCATGGTAGATACCGAAAGCAATCCAGGCAATAACAGTCAGAAATATGACTAATGTAATGATTGTGAGTTCTTTACGGTTCATAAAATGCGGTTGCTTTCAGAGTTAGGCGCAAATTTCCACTGGTGGTGCTGCCTTCCTGTGCCAACTCCAAAGAATTTATATTTACAATTCTTTTCCAATTAAGAAGATGCGAAATAAAAGAAGTTATCGAAGAATACTTCCCTGTACCTATAAGATTGAATCCGAAATCATATGCTTTTGCAGAAGTTGGTAATTGGGAAATAGATACGCTGTCTATTTGCATTTGTGCAATATTAAAATTTTCTCTATCGGCAAATTTTTCTACCGCTTTGGCCAGTTTACTGAATTCTGCAGTTGAAGGAAGCGCTGCATTGACAAGGGGGAGATCATCCCTTATCTGTTCATAGGCAGATTGCGCTTTAATAAGACTGCCGATTTTGTTTTCATATTCCAGATTCAACTTTTGCAGATCTGCTACTCCCTTAAAAAGAGATATGGCAGTAATGAGTGTCGGTCTTATGGCAAATAATCCAAAGAAAGATAGAGTGAGGAAAGACAATGTCAGGGTCAAATATGAGGCAGATTTTTTGTTTTTGGTAATTGTCGAGATTTTACCGTAAGCGCGATGTAATATCGGATGAAAAAAAGTCGGTCGTATCATTTTTATATAAATTCCTTAATATTTATTTTTGCAGCAATCTTAAATTCTATTCTACCGCTTCCTTGTCTCACAATATCTTCCAAAGTGACTTCAGAGAATTTTTTATCTCGCTGCAGCTGACGAAGTAAGAAATTAAAACTGCGTAAATTTTCTGCGGTAGCGTTAAAGCTGATTTTTTCTGAAGAAATGGCGACAGTAGAATAAACTATATTTTGCGGTGAATAATCCTGTAAGAAACGTAAAACTTTTGGTATAGCTAATTGTTGAAATGTAATCTGTTTTATATTGGTAAGTCTTCCTTGGATGCGACGAATGTCATTTTCAAGATCTGAAATTGATTCCACCAGGGCTTGTTTTTGAGAAACAGCTTCTTTCAGATCGGTATTATCGCGGTCAAGTTTGAAGCGAAGGAAGAATACAGACAAGACTATGATTTGCGTGATGATAATAATATACCGGCCGTAAGTAAGAGCCCAAGAAAGAATCTGTCCGGAGAAGGACTCTTCAAGTTCATCACGAACGACCAGATTTATATTGACTTGTTTTTTTGCGGCAGGCA
>JACREK010000119.1 GCA_016218275.1 Candidatus Gottesmanbacteria bacterium
CTTTTAACTTCTTGGATAGTAATTTTTTTGCTGATTATTTTTTCAATATTGGCAACCAGAAAAATTGCTCTGGTTCCCGGACATCTTCAATCAATCGCCGAAATTGTAATTGAGGGAATCTGGAATCTTTTCTCTACTATCTTGCATGAAAAAATAAATTTATTTTTTCCTCTGGTCGCCACTTATTTCATATATATCATTTCTCTTAATTGGGCGGGGCTTCTTCCCGGCATCGGTACCATAGGCTTGCAGAAAATTGAAGAAGGTAAGCACTTGTTTGTGCCGCTTTTCCGGGCAGGAACTGCAGATTTGAATACTACATTGGGGTTGGCAATTATCGCAATGTTGGTTATTCAATATTCAGGACTAAAAACATTAGGCTCTGGTTATATCAAAAAATTTTTAAATTTGGGAAACCCAATATTATTTTTTGTCGGTATTTTAGAATTAATTTCTGAATTTTCGAAAGTAATCTCATTTGCCTTTCGTTTATTCGGTAATATCTTTGCCGGGGAAGTACTTCTGACAGTGATTGCTTTTTTGATGCCTATCTTTGCACCGATTCCTTTCATGGGTCTTGAACTTTTTGTCGGATTTATCCAGGCTCTTGTTTTTTCCATGTTGACTACCGTCTTTTTATCTCTTGCTACCACCAAAACGGAACATTAATTGAAGGCTTTAAAGTTGGTAATATCTTTAATTATTAGATTTACATAAAAAAGGATAATAAAATTATTAAAATGTCCGCCTGATCTTACTGTTCGGCTTTTCAGTACTATTCGTACACGCCTCACAGAGCGTTCTTAGGCGGACTTAAGAAACAGTAAATTCATTGACATTCATTAACAGTTTCTAAAGGAGGTGATCCTAAATGCCTGTTGAAGGATTAAAAAATATTGCTACAGCACTTGCAATTGGTCTAGGTGCTATCGGTCCGGGAATTGGGATTGGTTTAATTGGTTTGGGAGCACTTGAGGCTGTTGGTAGAAATCCTGATGCTGAGAGTAAAATCCGTACCAATATGATCCTGGCGATTGCATTTGCTGAAGCGGTGGCAATATATGCTTTAGTTATTGCCTTAATTATTAAATTCACCTAAATAATTATCATCCTGAATTCATTTCAGGATCCCAAGGGGATTCCGAAACAAGTTCGGAATGACAGAAGACTGTCAGTTCAGGATGACAAAAACAATATGGAAAAACTCGGTGTTGAACCAGTTCAGCTTCTAACTCAGGTATTTAATTTTCTTGTCATGGTTTTTTTATTGACAAAAGTTCTTTATAAACCGATACTTCGCGCTCTTGAAGAAAGAAAGAGGAAAATTGCCGAAGGTTTGGAATATACGGAGAAGATGAAAGAAGAGATGGACAAGACGGATAAGAAAAGAGAAGAAGTCATAAGTCATGCCAAAGACGAAGCAAGAAAAATAATTGAAGAAGGAAAAAAATCAGGCAGACGATTGGAAGCAGAAATAATCGAAAAAGCACATAAGGAAGCAAGTTTAATTCTTGATAAGGGAAGAAAAGAATTGGAGTTGGAAAAAATAGAATTGGAAAAACAGTTACGCTCAAAAACTATAGAGATTGCTTCCAATATGGTAGAAGCAGTGTTAAGTCAAGTATTAGATGTAAAAGCACATCAAAAGATAATTAATAAAAAATTGGCAGATCTTGCTAAACTTGCGAAATGAAAAAAAGAAGTCTCAAAACCGATGCAGTCTTGCAAGGCCTGTTGGACTATCTGAGCCAGACAGGTAAAGAGGATTTGCTTCCTGAGGTAACCAAATCTCTGGAAAATGTCGTCGCAAAGAGTAAAAAAGCAGAAGAAATAATAGTTAACAGCGCTCTGCCGTTAAAAACGGAAGAAATAAAGAATCTTAAAAATGTTTTGAAGAAAATTACTAATGTTGACTTACCTGTGGTAAATAAAGTGGATAAAAAACTTATCGGAGGATTCACGGTAAGGCTTAACGATTGGTTTCTGGATGCAAGCTTATATCACCAGTTACAGTTAATCAAACAATCATTATTATGGTAAAGCTAAGTAAATCCAACCAAATAGCAGCGGATATCATAAAAAAATTAAAATCCTATGAAGGAAAAGTTGAAATAGGTATTACCGGTGAAGTAAGGGAAGTTGCAGACGGAGTTGCCAGAATATCCGGATTGGCACAGCTTTCATATTCTGAGATGGTTGAGTTTGAAAATGGTATTTTGGGAGTGGCTATAAATTTGGAAGAAGATGAGGTGGGAGCAATTATTTTGGGTGATTACCTTTCAATTCACCAGGGAGATAGAGTAAAAGGGACCGGCAGGCTTCTATCAATTGGAGTAAGCGATAAATTAATCGGACGGGTAATTGACCCATTGGGTAATACTCTTGACGGTAAAGGCAGCATCGATACCGAAAAATATTACCCAATTGAAAAAATTGCCCCCGGGGTGGTCAAAAGACGCCCTGTTAATACTCCTTTGCAAACAGGTTTGAAGTCAATAGACAGCATGATTCCTATCGGCCGCGGACAAAGGGAATTAATTATAGGAGATAGAGGTACCGGAAAGACAGCAATAGCTTTGGACACCATTATTAACCAAAAAGGTCAAAATGTCATCTGCATTTATGTAGCTATCGGTCAGAAGGCTTCGCGCGTGGCACAAATAGTAGATGTTTTAGGGAAGCATCATGCCATGGAACACACAATTGTTGTAGTTGCCAATGCTTCCGATCCGGCATCACTGCAATATATTGCACCATATACAGGCTGTAGCATCGGTGAATATTTTATGGATAAAGGCGGCGATGTATTGGTAGTTTATGATGATTTGAGTAAACATGCCTGGGCATATCGGGAAATATCTTTGATTTTGCGAAGACCTTCCGGCCGTGAGGCATATCCGGGAGACGTTTTTTATCTGCACAGCCGACTGCTTGAAAGGGCTTGCCGCAAGGCTAGTGAATTTGGCGGAGGTTCTTTAACCGCCCTTCCGATTATAGAGACTCAAGCAGGTGATCTTTCCTCATATATCCCTACAAACGTTATATCAATCACTGACGGTCAGATTTATCTAGAATCTGATTTGTTCTATGCCGGCATAAGACCTGCCGTCAACGTAGGATTGTCAGTATCACGTGTGGGAGGTTCTGCCCAGATTAAAGCCATGAAGCAAGTAGCCGGCAGACTTCGTATGGATCTTGCTCAGTATAGAGAATTGGCTGCTTTTGCTCAATTTGCAACCGACCTGGATGAAAAGACACGACAGCAGATTGAACGAGGGGCAAGATTCATGGAAATTCTCAAACAGAGACAATTTGTTCCAATGAGTGTAGAAAAACAAGTAATACTTCTTTTTGCCGGTACATACGGATTTTTAGATGATATCCCACTTACAAGACTGGCTGAATTTGAGACCAAATATTTGGAATATATGGAAACAATTCATAGAAAACTTATTGCTGAAATCAAAAAGGAAGGTAAATTATCCGATGAGTTGATAGAAGATTTAAAGCAAGCAACGGTTGATTTTAAAAAGAACTTTTAACTTTATGGCCAATATAAGAATTATCAGAAGAAGGATAAAATCAGCACAGAATATTGCTCAAATCACTAAAGCCATGGAAATGGTGGCGGCTTCAAAAATGAAAAAAGCTCAAGACCAGGCTCTTTTGGGTAAACCCTATGCGGAAAAGATTTATCAGGCAGTCAGAGAATTAGGCTCGCATATAGAAAAGAAATTTCATCCCTTATTATCCGCCGGCAATCCCGAAGGAAAAATATTGGTAGTTTTGATTTCTACAAACAAAGGATTATGCGGAGGGTTGAATACAAATCTATTCCGAATGGTACAAAAAGAATGGAAGGCAAAAGATATTGATTTTGTTTCCGTGGGGAAAAAAGGAGAAAGTTTTATCATTCGGACGGGTAAAAGTTTAATTGCAGACTTTTCCCAAAAAACCCCATTCGTGGAAAATGTACCTGCTCTTGCCAAAACATTAGTTGACGGTTTTATTGCCGGTACATATAAAGAGATTTACCTTGCCTACAATACTTTTATGACAGCTCTTAAACAGATACCGACCAAGAAGGTGATATTGCCGCTGAGTGCTTTTGAGGAAGTAGAGGCAAAGCCCGAGATACGATTTTCCGAATTTGTCATCGAGCCAAACATAAGCGATATACTAGAGAATTTGTTGCCGCACTATCTGGAAAATCAGATAAGAACTGCCATTTATGAAGCCGAAGCGTCAGAACACTCTAGCAGAATGATTGCCATGAAAAATGCTACAGATGCGGCTCTGGATTTTGTCGATGGGTTGACGCTGATGTATAACAAAGCCAGACAGGAAAAAATTACTTATGAAATTGCAGATATCGTCACGGCGAGAATTGCCGTAGAATAATAATTTATGAATACCGGTAAAATTGTTCAAATCATAGGTGCGGTCATTGATGTAGTCTTTCCTGAAGGTCATATCCCTCCTTTATATAATGCATTGGAAGTACCTTCTGAATTTGTAGAGAGTAAGCGACTAATACTAGAGACTGAAGCACATATGGGAGATAATC
>JACREK010000120.1 GCA_016218275.1 Candidatus Gottesmanbacteria bacterium
GACGGGTAAGAAAAGTAGACGATTAAGACTACAGATAATGGGAGATAATAATAATCTTACTCGACTTTATTCTCAAGTAGGATTCGAATATAACAAAGAAAAGAAATTTTTAGCTAATGTAGCTTTATCTTACTTGCAATATAAGGAAAAAATCCTCAACAGACGTGAGGAAGCAGAGAAATTAGCTAAAAATTTATATCAAGGTAAAGGTACGGAAAAACAAGTTTTGGATAAATTAAGACATGAATTTGTCAGTGAGAGATTTCTCCACCGATCAATTTTTGAGAATCGAAAAACAAGAGTAAGAATACCGCCCAACTTTCCCGTGTTCGATGAATTTTTAGAAGAAGTAACTGAAAACTTAGGCAAAAGTGGCGCTGTATGGGATGAGATTGTCAAGATAGAGACAGTACCCTTCTCAGGTTATGTTTATGATTTTACAGTTGACCATTCCAGTCATAATTTTATTGCCAATAATTTTGTGGTCTCAAATTGCGGCATGAGACTGATTGCCACAAACTTGACAGTTGATGATGTGAAACCAAAACTACCAGAGCTTGTTAATCTTCTTTTTGACTATATCCCACCAGGTGTAGGCCGTGAGGGATTTTTGCGGGTTACTTACAATGAGATGGATGAAATAGCGGTTGAGGGAGTTAAATGGATGGTAAAAAAAGGATTTGGTTGGGAAGATGATTTAAAAAATATAGAAGAAGGCGGCAATATAGCAGGAAGTGATCCTTCTAAAGTTTCCCAAAAGGCCAAAGAAAGAGGCAAACTGCAGCTTGCCACACTTGGAAGCGGCAATCATTATCTGGAGATTCAGAAAGTGGAGAATATCTTTGAAAAAGATTACGCTAACGAATTAGGAATCGATTATTGCGGCCAAGTGGTGATTATGCTCCATACCGGTTCACGCGGTTTTGGTCATCAGATAGCCACAGATTATCTGCGAAGTTTTGAAAAAAAGTTGGATAAATATCAGATTAAACTTTCTGATCTTCAGCTTGCTTGCGCGCCATTTAATTCAATTGACGGACAAAACTATTTTGCCGCGATGAACTGTGCCGCCAATTTTTCTTTTGCCAACAGACAAGCGATAACTTATCAAATAAGGGAAGTTTTTGAAAAAGTATTTGGAAAAAATGCCCAAAATTTGGGCATGAAGTTAATTTATGATGTGGCGCATAATATAGCGAAATTAGAAAAACACCAAATCCAGAACGTTCACCTGGAAGGAGTCCATCCGGCCACCTTCCAGGTGTTAAAAACAGAAAACGATAAAGACACCTCCGAGGTGTCCTGGAAGGACTCCTCGGATGGTGGAGGAACTAGAAAGAAGTTAGTTGTTCATCGAAAAGGGGCAACGAGAAGTTTTCCCGGCCAGCCGGTAATAATTGGCGGGTCAATGGAGACGGGCTCATATCTTCTAGTTGGAACAGAGAAAGCACTGGAAGTTTCGTTTGGTTCAACAGCGCATGGAAGCGGAAGAACTATGTCTAGGCATCAGGCAAAAAGGGAAGTAAGCGGGGAAGGGCTTTTACAAAAAATGGCCAAGGAAGGAATAATTGTCAAATCAGCTACTTTTGGGGGGCTGGCTGAAGAAGCGGGTCTGGCTTACAAAAATATCGCCGATGTGGTAGAATCAGTGTCAAAAGCGGGAATTTCCACTCCAATTGCCTCTTTTAAACCGATAGGAAATATAAAAGGATAGATTGCTTAAGTAACTTAAGTCACTTATGGATAAAACAGTTTTTAACAGTCCGACCTTTGGCGTTTTGACTCTTGCCGACGTCCGGCAAAAAGTGCTGGAATTCATGGCGAAGCTTCCGGAATACAAATATCAACTGGTGATAGGTACCGATTCGCAACCAAAAAACGGTTCCGGCTGCGATTTCGTGACAGCAATTGTAGTGCATCGGATAGGTACAGGTGGTGTTTACTTTTGGAAAAGGATAGTAGAGAAAAAAAGTCTCCATCTTCGAAACAGAATCTATAAAGAAGCAACTTTTTCCCTCACTTGTGCCGAAGAATTATTGGCTGCATTTAAAAACGATGGAATCACCAAATATGACGTAGAAATTCATGTGGATATCGGCAATCACGGAAAAACCCGCGAAATGATTGCAGAAATTGTAGGCATGGTAAGAGGCTCCGGATTTATTGTCAAAACAAAACCTGATTCTTACGGAGCCAGCAAAGTTGCAGATAGACACACCTAGGGGGTGAGTGATAGATGAATAAGAAAAATTATTTTATTGCCGGGGGAGTAGCTCTAATTGTTTTAGTAGCCGGTTATTTCTTGCTAAGCGGTTCAAAACAATATCAGTCAACTCAAACTCCAGTCGGGCCTACGGAAGAGATTGTGGCAAGTCCAACTGTTGTAATGCCTTCTGAAGTTGTCCCAACAGAATCAACCAGTGGAGCAAAAGTGACAAAAAATACCACCATTGATTATACCGATAGTGGATTTGCACCCAAAAGCATAACTGTAAAAGTAGGAACTGCTGTTGTCTGGACAAATAAAACAAATAGTCCTATGTGGGTGGCATCTGCGCCACATCCAAGTCATACAGATTTGGCTGGTTTTGACCAGTTAAAATCAGTCAATAATGGCGGTACTTATTCTTATACTTTTACCAAAGTGGGTAATTGGAAATACCACAATCATATGGCGCCTAGCGATAC
>JACREK010000115.1 GCA_016218275.1 Candidatus Gottesmanbacteria bacterium
TAACTTCTGTGGAAGCGCAAGCTTGCGGAAAACCGGTTATAGGATTAGGCCGGGGAGGAGTCGGTGAAACTATTATAGCCGGGCAAACAGGAGAAATTTATGATAATTACAATAAAGATTCTCTCATATCGGCAGTAAAAAAATTTATCAAAAAGAAATACTTGGTTTCTGACTGCCAATCCAACGCCAGCAGGTTTGCCAAAAAAAATTTTCAGAAAAAGATTAAAAAAACTGTTGAAGATTATTGGAAGGAGTTCTCGACAAGCTCGAACAATAACAGGACTTACGCAGTCTAGCTTCAAATGGGATCCCGAAACAAGTTCGGGATGACATCTGGTTTAGAATGTCTTGTCATGCTGAACTCGTTTCAGCATCTATTGGAAGTGCGTAAGTCCTGAATAATTGACTATGAAAGCTATAATTTTTGCAGGAGGTGTAGGAACAAGACTCTGGCCTTTATCTAGGCGTAGTTCTCCAAAACAATTCGAGAAAGTAATCGGTGATAAATCCACTTTACAACTTGCTGCAGAACGACTGCTGCCTGATCTTACATGGAATGACATCTATGTCGCCACAGGCGAGAGATATGTTTCTATAGTCAAAAAGCAATTGCCCAAATTGCCGATTTCAAATATTATTATCGAACCTGAGGCAAAAGACGTAGGTCCGGCAGTAGGCCTGGTGACAGTCAGTTTACTCAAGAGATTTCCCAACACACCCATTGTTATTCTTTGGAGCGATCATATAGTCAGGCAAAATGATTTATTCAGAAAAATACTGCAAATTTGTACCAAAGTAATTGAACAGAAAAAAAATAAAATTATTTTTATTAGCCAAAAACCCAGATTCGCCAGTCAAAATTTAGGCTGGATAAGCTATGGTGATAGTATTCTGCAAAAAGAGGGAATCGACTTTTATTCATTTGAGAAGTTTAATTACCGCCCTGATCTGAAAACTGCCGAGAAATTTTTCAAGACTGGTCATTACTGCTGGAATGTGGGATATTTTGTGACAACACCCGCATTTCTTTGGAGTTTATTTAAGACACACCAGAAGGAAATATCTGAAACTCTCGGAAAAATATATCAGTCAAGCGGGGAAAAAGGTTTTCAGACTGCTTTAAAAAAATATTATCCGATGTTGCCAAAAATCTCTTTCGATAATGCTATTCTTGAGAAAATTTCCAAAGATGATGCTTTGGTAATTTCAGAAGATTTAGGCTGGAGTGACGTCGGTGCTTGGGAAGCACTAAAGGAAGCGTTGCAATCCTCACCTTCGCAAAATGTCATTCAGGGTAAGGTACTGGTTACAGATTGTCGGGATAGTCTTATATATAATTATACAAAACAGATGGTGGTAACCATAGATCTGGATGGATTGCTAGTAATCAATACAAATGACGTAGTTCTTATCTGTCATAAAAATTCGGTACCTAAGATTAAAAAATTGGTTGAAAGTTTGGCTGATTCAGGAAATAAGCATCTGGTCTGATAATTTACTATGAATTGTTTTAACGGAGAAAAATACGATAAAACCATAAAAAGATATATTGATATATTAGGCTCATCAGTTTTACTGATTATTTTTTCGCCATTATGTTTGCTTCTTTCACTGGCAATCAAATTGGATTCATCAGGACCAGTTTTTGCCGATACTCCGGAGAGGATAGGTAAAGGCGGCAAACTTTTCAAGATGCTGAAGTTCCGCTCAATGATTGAGAATGCTCATCAGATGCTGCGCAGAGACCCACGGATGAAATCCCTCTATGAACAATATAAGAAAAACAGTTATAAGCTAAAGGAAGATCCCCGAGTAACAACATTGGGGAGATTTATAAGGAAACATTCTTTTGATGAGATACCTCAATTGGTAAACGTATTGAAAGGGGAGATGAGTTTAGTAGGTCCGCGGGCATATTATCCGGATGAGCTTTCCAATCAGCAGAAAAAATATCCTGATACAAGAGAGCTGGTAAAGAAAGTATTATCCATTAAACCAGGAATTACCGGCTATTGGCAAGTTTCAGGACGAAGTGAGGTAAACTTTGATAAAAGAATAGCCATGGATGCAGACTATGTTGACAACCGCTCTTTATGGTACGATATAAAAATTCTTATTAAGACTCCATTTGCAATGATATCAGGCAAGGGAGCAGTTTAGAAATTAAAACAAAACCATCATGGTAAGACCCAAGAATGGGTGACGCGAGTCAGGTACCCTTCGGAGCTTAAGCTCCTCAGGGTAAACCCGCGCTTGCCCCGAGCTTGTCGAGGGGGCAGGACCCTCTGAGAGAAAGGTTTTGTTACAGATTCTAAATATGACAGACGACAGTTTTCATAAAATCTCTTTTTCCGAGAATCAGGCAAATCTTTCTCATATTACAAAAGTAAATAAACCCTTTCCCCCAATTACCAAATTTATAAGCATATTTCTGGCGGTATTTTTGTTGGTAACTGCAGCTTTAGCTGTAATGCTTGTTGTTTTTGGCCGCAACCTATATTTTGACATGCAAAAAACCGCAAAAGTAGCTCAGGAAACATACCAAGCTTTCAAAAATCAGGATTTGGAAACTTCCAGAGTAAAACTTAAAGATTTGGAAGAAAGTCTCCAGGTGGTAAAAAGCGATCTAGCTAAACTGGGTTGGGTCTCCTATATTCCTTGGTTGGGTGTCTATGAGAAAGACTTTCAGCATTTGATAAATGGCGGTATTTCCGGTGTACAGGCGGCCCAGATAACAGTTGAAACCCTGGTGCCATATGCTGATCTTCTGGGTTTAAAGGGTAAATCTACATTTGTTGCGGGCAGCGCGGATGAGAGAATAAAGACGGCTGTTGAGACATTGGATAAAGTGACTCCCATCCTTTCGGATATCGCAGGAAAAATTGCCTATGTTGGAGATGAGTTGGATCAGATTGATGCGGGGCGATACCCCCAGCGTCTAGGTTCGATGGTTGTAAGGAGTAAATTGCAGGATGTAAAGAGTACATTTTCCCAAACTGCCAAGCTTTTCGTTGATGCACAACCGCTTATCAAACAACTGCCTGATCTGTTGGGTAATAAAGGTGCCAAGACATATCTGGTTCTGTTTCAAAATGATGCTGAACTGCGTGCAACCGGGGGATTTATTACGGGGTTTGCTCTGTTTAAGGTGGAAAAGGGCAAAATGCAGGTTATCAAAGCCGATGATATTTATAAGCTGGACTCTCTCAAGAAAAAAACATATCCGGCACCTGCCCCAATTCTGAAATATCACAAAAATGTTTTTAATTTTGAGCTAAGGGACAGCAATCTTTCTCCTGATTTTCGGGAGTCAATGAAACAATTTGAAACAATGATAAAAGAATCGGTACCAGATTTTCCCCAGTTTGACGGCATAATTGCTGTTGATACACATGTTTTAGTCAGCGCCATAAAAATTCTTGGAGAATTTAATATATATGGAAGACTTTTCAGTGCCGATAATGATAAGCGTTGTGATTGTCCAAAAGCTATATACGAACTGGAAGACTATGCAACCCGACCTGTAGCTTATGTACGGGAGGAGCGTAAAGATATAATCGGAGTTCTTCTATACCAAATAATGCAGCGGGCATTGGGTATTTCTCCTTCAAAATATTGGGGAAGATTGTTTCAGATGGCTCTCTCGGAAGCCCAACAAAAACATGTGCTTTTTTATTTTCATAATACTGATGCACAGAAGGGGATAGAAGCTATAAATTTCGGAGGAAGAATAGCGTTGGCTGATGGTGATTATATACATATAAATGACGTAAATTTTGCCGGTGCAAAATCAAATATGTTTATAAAAGAAAGTGTCAAGCAAGAGATTAAAGTAGGAGATGATGGTTCGGTAGTAAAAACAGTAACCATAAGTTATAAAAATCCTCAACCCGCCAGCAACTGCAATCTGGAAGCCGGACAACTATGCTTGAATGGAATCTTGCGCAATTGGATACGCATATATACGCCTGTTGGTGCAAGCCTTGTGGAATTTAAAGGTTTGGAGAAAGACACAGTTACTTATGAGGAAATGGGAAAGACTGTTTTTGAAGGTTTTATGACCGTAAAGCCGCAGGGTGCAGCCGAAGTGCAGTTGACATATAGACTTCCTTTCAAGGTAAAAAAAGGTGATTTGTATAAACTGCTAATTCAAAAACAGCCGGGAACAGAGAGGTTGGAATATGCGATTTATTACAATGGTAGAGAGATAGATAAAAGTCCGCTTATTTCCGATAAAAATATTTCTTTCAAATTATAAATGCCTCGGTCCTATAAAATTGAAGGGATAGTCATAAGAAGAGTAAACTACGCTGAAGCAGATAAATTGATAACCATTTTCAGCAAATTTCATGGAAAGATTGTAGTCCTGGCAAAAGGAATAAGAAAAATAAAAAGCAGGAAAGCTGCCCATCTTGAATTATTTACCCATTGCACTTCTTTTTTAGCAGTTGGCCGAAATTTCGATATAGTGACTGAATCGCAAACGATAAATTCATATTCCAATCTGCGCTCAGATTTAAACAAGCTTGCATATGCATACAGAATTATTGAGATTGTAGACAGGTTGTGTCCTGAAAAAGAGATTCACAGAAATGTTTATCATCTCTTATTGAATACGTTAAAAATTATTGATGATAAAAGTCTGAAAAATCCCCGGGAAATCGCTGAGCAATTCTTGGTGGAAATCCTTTGGGAGCTTGGGTATCTGCCAAAAGGAAATCTGATATCCGGGGATAAATTGAATAATTTTTTGGAAAATATAATAGAAAGACATTTAAAAAGCGACAGTCTATTGACAAAGGTATCTGCTTGAAAACACTGAAAACACCTCGGAGGTGATATAGATATAACACATAGGGTGAAATAAACTATTCGAGAGTTAGATGTTTAATCGTTTCTAGTCTTCTTTGATAATCTGCTTGATCAAGAATAAATTTCAAGTAGCTAGTTTTTTTGAATCTGGATAAAATATGATCTTTAATACAAAAACCTCTGGTTTTTCCTAAATACTCAGGTAAAGATGACCATTCATAAGAAAGCAAATTTTCGAGATTTTTCACTACAAATGATGAATAAGGATTTAAATGGATATATCTGGAGATATGGAGTAGTTGTTCCTCCGTTTCTATTCTCACTGCTTTAAATTGACCCAAGAATAGATGACCCTTTCTCTTTGCAGATGTATTGAAGTATTTGGTGAAGCTATTCTCAAACTTTGATAAAAATTTACTTATTCCGTTCTGTTGATTTTGTTTAAGAAGAAAATGAAAATGATTAGGCATATAACAATAGCAAATGATAGTAACTAAAGTTTTATTCTCTTTTTCCAGTTGTAGCAATAGTTCTTTCTGTCTTGTATCTGACCAAAGAAGGAAATAGGAAAGGCGCACCGAGAGACGTTCGAAACGATAGTAAGTTATAGTATCAATTGCTCGCTTAGCAGCCTTATTATTTGTAAAGATTGGTATTCTTTCTATGCTTCGATTAAAAACATGATAAATCTGATCGGTAATCAAAGGGTAAATTCTTGACGGCATACTTCTAGAATAATCAAATATGCCCTAGGTGTCAAATACATTTCACCTCGGAGGTGATAGGTAGAGGTGATAGGTAACTCTATGTTAGAGGCAATTGCTACTAATTTCTTGATAATGGCGCTTTCGGTGGATGTTAGAACAGCGGTGTGATCAAGTAATTAAGAGGCTTTCGTGTCTTGCCCCTCTGACAGGAGGCGGCTGATCAATTCTTGCATTCCTAGAAAATCTTTCCGTATGGAAATCAACCAGAGAGCCTTCGTCTAGGTTTCGTAAATCCACATCAGTATATGGCACAGGAAAAACTGTTTTTCCTAAATTATCAGGTGTAATGCCTTTTCCTTCGGAAAGAATTACACATACACCAAAGTGTCTTCCTTTTTGGGTATCCTGTCCTGTTTGTACAATTACACCTTTCATATTTATTACAGAATAATACATTTTTACATTTATATTGTCAAACTGAGCTGAAACAATAGTAATTACGGGAAATTAAACTTGTATTGACATCCGGTAGACACAGGAGATAAAATAAGGAAAGATAGGCAATGATCCCAAGGGCATGGAGGAGCCAATAAAAAATAAGCGGGTAAGAGAACAGTTATCTCTTATCAATCAGGGTGGAACCGCGGGTAGACATACTCGTCCCAAGTGTTAAAATTAATAAAGGACGAGTTTTTTTATGGATCTCATGGAAAAAATAGTCAGTCTTTGCAAAAGAAGGGGATTTATTTATCCCGGTTCTGAAATATATGGAGGTCTTTCCAATTCTTGGGATTTCGGACCTCTGGGTATTGAATTGAAAAACAATTTTAAACAATTATGGTGGAAATCATTTATTCATGAACGCGATGATGTTCTTGGATTAGACTCTGCTTTAATTATGAATCCAAAAGTTTGGGAAGCCTCTGGGCACGTAGCCGGGTTTTCTGATCCTCTTGTCGAATGCAAAAATTGCCACTCAAGATACCGTGCTGATCAATTGGATACCAAACAGGATCTTAGAGTGTGCCCAAACTGTGGGAAAAACGATTGGACGCAACAAAAAGATTTTAATCTCATGTTTAAAACGCATATAGGTCCTGTCGAGGATACCTCCAGTGTTGCATATTTACGGCCTGAAACAGCACAGGGTATGTTTGTGGACTTCAAAAATATCCTCTCCAGTTTTCCGAAAAAACTCCCTTTTGGAATTGCCCAAATCGGGAAGGCGTTTCGTAACGAGATTACTACAGGAAATTTCCTTTTCAGATTGCGGGAGCTGGAACAGATGGAGATAGAATATTTTATCCCACCACCAAAAAAAGACTCAGATTGGCAAAAATATTTTGAAGAGTGGAGAAAAGAAATGTGGAGATGGTTTGATTTAGTCGGAATTGACAGTAAAAAAGTTCATGAACATGAAATTGGCGACGGGGAGAGAGCTCATTATTCCAAGAGAACGATTGATTTTGAATTTGATTATCCTTTCGGTACAAAAGAGCTTTATGGTTTAGCATATCGAACTGATTATGACCTAAAGAGTCATCAAAAATACTCCGGTTGGGATTTGACTTATCGTGATCAGGAGAGAGGAGAGTCATATATTCCTCATGTAATTGAGCCTACTTGGGGTGTAGACCGTACTCTACTCTCAATACTTCTTTCCTCTTATTATGAAGATGAGAAACGAGTGGTTTTGAAGCTTAAGCCATACTTAGCTCCATATAAAGTAGCAGTCTTTCCACTGGTAGCGAATAAAAACGATTTAGTAAGTAAAGCAAAAGTTGTATATAGAAAGCTTAAAGATTCTTTAGTTGTTGTTTTTGATGATAGAGGAAACATAGGGAAGCGATATTTTGCTCAGGATGAAATTGGTACTCCCTGGTGTGTGACAATCGATTATGATAGTCTAAAAGATAGTACTGTGACCGTGCGTGACAGGGATACTACTAAGCA
>JACREK010000116.1 GCA_016218275.1 Candidatus Gottesmanbacteria bacterium
TCTGAAAACAGGTTATAAACTGAAACTGCCTGATTGTCTTATCGCTGCTACTGCTAAATTTTATCATTCCACACTGGTTACTTTTGACATAAAAGATTTTCCTATGCAAGATATAAAAAAACTTAAACTATAAAGTGATAAGCTACCAAAAATCAATTACTGACACCAAAACCGCTCTTGCGCCTTTTTTGGTTTTTTATTTGACATATTGATGTTTTGATGATAAGATGAAAATATGTTAAACACCAAATATACCAGAACTACTATTACTCTTCCCGAAGAACTTCTTTTTGAGATCAAAAAGAAGGCTTTGATGGAAAAAAGGACAATAAAAGACATTGTTTATGAAGGTCTCACTAGCTATATTAGAAAGAAATCTAATCCCATAACACCGCTTTCTATAAGCTCTTTTATCGGCGCCTGGGGCAAAGGAGAATCCGGTTCTGAATTTGTAAAAAGAATGAGATATGGTAAGGAGGAAAAGGCTAGAGAAAAATATCTTGCTAAACTATGGAAAAAATCCTTCTAGACACTGATTTTGTAATCGATCTTCTTCGAGGTTATACAAAAAGAATAAATAATCTTATTACTAGAATTGAAAAGGGACAGATCAAGGCGTTTATTTCGCTCATAAGTGTAATCGAATTATATGCGGGAGAAGATAGTGAGGAAAAGGAAACGATAATTACCGAATTTCTCTCGCTACTTGATATCATTCCTTTGGATTTCATATTGAGTAAATCGGCGGGAAATATTAAAAGAAAATATAACTTGAGTTTGGCAGATGCCATTATCGCTGCCACTTCTTCTTACTATAAAATTAAGCTTTTTACTTTCAATTTGAAACATTTCCAAAATATCCCAGAGATTGATCTATACCATCCTGACAAACAGTTTTAAATCGAATGGGGCAATTTGTGTTTAAATTTGTTTTTCTCTACTCTGCTTATTACCTTCTCTACAATCTCTTTTTTAAAACCCATTTTTTCTATCTCTTCTCGCTTCTTTCTTAAATCAGCGTATAAATAAAGAATTTTGTCGGCTTCCTCGTAAGTAAAACCGAATTCACCTTCATCAGTTTGGCCCTGCCACATGCCGGCGGTTGGAGGCTTTTTGATAATTTTTTCCGGTATATCTAAATATATTGCCAGTTGTTTTAGTTGTGTTTTATAAAGATGCCTTATCGGTTCTATATCTGAAGCCTCATCTCCAAAGCGTGTAAAATAACCAAGTAAATGTTCAGTTTTATTCTCTGTGCCCAAAACTAACGCCTTGAACCTTTTTGAAAGATCGTAGAGCAGAATCATCCGTACCCGCACCATGATATTGCCATTGCGAAGACTTCCAATATTTATTGTTCGAGCCTGTCTGCCTGCCGGCGAGGCAGGTCGAGAACTTCTCGCTTCGCTCGAAGAATAAATCACATCCACTAAAGGCTTTATGTCTATCAGAGCAACGTTTGAAGGAGGGATACCTAACTGACCAATAATAAGTTTAGCATCTTCCACTGCCTGTTTATTTAATTCTCCATAAGGAAAAAGACCAACATAAACATTGGAAGATCCAAGAGTTTTCACTGCTAAAGTGGTCGTGACTACTGAATCGATACCACCTGAGAGTCCTACCACAACGCGGGAAAAACCAGCATTATGGACGGTGTTTTTAATGAATCTAACTATTTCAACGGCAGTCTTAGCAGGGTTGAGGGATAAATCAATAAACATGTTAATTGGCGTCATTCCGAGCTTGTCGAGGAATCTCTCAATTTATTTGAGAATCCCGCATTTTTGAGAGATCCCGCAACGATGGTCGGGATGACACTTCGATGACACTTCGTGTCATTTATATAAATTCCTTCTTCTTATATACTCCTCTACCTCCGGAAAAACCAAGCCAGATATTGTTAATCCCCGTTTTACCCTTTCCCTAATAATTGTTGAGGAAACATTGCTTAACATCAAATTTCCCTCCACCCTATGGAAACCGGAAGGTAAATTTTCAATAGGATAATCTTTTCTGGGAATAACCAGAAAGGGAATGGATCTTGACAGCTTTTGATAATCCCGCCAACGGGTAAATTCGGCCGTCACATCGGAACCAACCACCCAGAAATATTTGTTATAAGGGTCTTTTTTCAACTCCTGTACCACATCCACAGTATAAGTAGTTGTTTCACGAGCGATAGCAATCGTTGACAGTTTTATTCGACCGGTTTCAAGACAATGAAGCATCTCAATTCTGTCAGAAGGAAGAGCAATGATTGGTTTAAAGGCGTTTGTGTAATCAGGCAAAAGCCATACTTGGTCCATTCCCTTCACATTTTCCAAAATCTGCTGTGCTGTCCAAAAGTGCCAGACGTGGGGAGGGTCAAACCGGCCGCCGAGAACTGCTATATTCATAAGTAACTTAAGTCACTTAAGTGACTTAGGAAAAAAACGACTAAACCACTGAGTCAAACCGATTACTATCGGAAAGGACAACGCCCCTTCTGTTCCTACCCATTGCCAAAAACTGCCGCAGGAGGGGCAACTTTTAACCAACCCGTAAAGGATTAAATCCAAAAATAAGGTTACGGGTAAAATAAACAGAAACAATAACGCTTTTTGCAGCTTCATGGTAATTTACTTAGAGATCCCTCTCCGCCAGCTGGCAGATCGGGATGACATTGCTCCGCAATGTCAGTTTAACTTATTTCTTGGTATCATGGCA
>JACREK010000118.1 GCA_016218275.1 Candidatus Gottesmanbacteria bacterium
AAAAATATTTCTTTTATCCCCAAATCAGGCGAGACCGGTACAGTATATGCGGTAAAGTTTATTTTTCCTGGTGACAATTCCAGTTACAAGTATAGGATAGGTATGGCTGGTGATCTTTCTTTTGTGACTAAAAGAAAAGAAAATGTTTTGTATACATCTAGCAAATTTATCAAAAGTCAAAATAACAAAAAGTATGTCATGGTAAAAAGAAATGGTAAAGAAGAAAAAAAGGAAGTTACAACCGGTATGGAAACTGATACAGATACAGAAATCACTTCGGGTGTTGCTCCCGGTGAAACAGTTTATAATTAAACTTTCCCATGATCACTCTTAAAAATGTCTTCAAGGAATACAAGCTTGACGGTGAAATCTTTGCTGCGCTAAAAAATATTAATCTATCGATTAAAAAAGGAGAATTCACCGCTATTTTAGGCCCTTCTGGCTCAGGTAAATCTACTCTCATGCATCTTATCGGGCTTTTGGATATTCCAACAAGAGGCAGAATAGAAGTTGAAGGGAAAGATATTTCAAAATTATCGGACGAAACACTTTCGCGTCTTCGCAATGAATTTGTCGGTTTTGTCTTCCAGCAGTTCAATCTGATTAATAAATTAACTGTTATAGAAAATATTCTTTTACCTACAGTTTATGCAAGTCAAAAGTTTGGGATAAATTTCAAAGACAAGGCCTTTAATTTAATGGAGAGATTTGGTATTGAAGAAAAAGCTTCATCTTATCCGAATAAATTATCAGGCGGTCAGCAACAGAGAGTAGCTATAGCCAGAGCTCTTATCAATAATCCTAAACTAATATTAGCAGACGAACCAACAGGGAATCTGGATACGAAAACCGGTGGAAAAATTCTTTCTCTTTTAGAGGAGTTAAATGCAGATGATAAGATTACCGTTATTCTTGTTACCCATGAGAAAGATGTAGCAGATTATACCAGACGTAAAATCCAGATAAGAGATGGAGAGATTCAGTGAGACTCGAAAAATTCAATCCGCCAGTTGGCGGAGCAGAATTTTTCGTTAGTCGAACTAATCCCGATCCGCCATCCGGCGGAGAGGGATCTCACGATCAAAATGTTTTATTTAAAATTTATTATCAAGTCAGCTATCGATGATTTTCGGCGGAATAAAGTCAGATCGATCCTAACTTCGTTGGGGATACTTATTGGTGTGGCATCAGTTATCCTTCTGATTGCTTTCGGGTTGGGATTGAAAAAATATATTTCGGATCAATTTGAAACTCTAGGAAAAAATCTGGTAATGGTTTTGCCCGGGCAAGGTTTCGGTCGAATGGGAGGACAGGGGCTGATTGGTGGTATCGAGTTTGATGAAAAAGATGTTTCTAAAATAAAAAGAATAAAAGGCGTAGAGGCTCTGGCCGGTTTCTTTATAAAAACAATAAAAATAGAATCAAAAACAAATTCTCAAATTTCCACCTTGCTGGCAACCTCTGCCGATGGCTTCGCGGTTACCAATCTTAAGATAGATAAAGGAAATTTTTTCACCAACGCCGATAATGAAAAAGGAGCAAAAGTAGTAGTATTGGGAGGTGAGATTGCCACCAAATTGTTTGAATCAGCTGACGAAGCCTTAGGAGCACCGGTTACTATCCAGGGACAGCGCTATACAGTCGTTGGAATATTGAAAAAAGCAGGTGGCGGAGCATTGGGATCGGAGATTGATACGCGATCAATTGTACCTTTTAAATCCGCATATACTTTCAATCCTAATAAAAAATTCTTTGCTATGTATATAAAAGCTCAAGATGAAGCAAATATCGATGATCTGAGGAAAGAAATAAAAAATACACTTCTTAAAAGATACAACGAAGATGATTTTTCGGTGACAGAGTCCTCAGAGCTTATGTCCACTATCAATTCCATTTTTTCCATATTAAACGCAGTCCTTGTCGCCATTGCCGCCATTTCTCTTATTGTTGGCGGTATCGGTATTATGAATATTATGTATGTAACAGTAACCGAAAGGATAAAAGAAATAGGTATCAGGCGTGCAGTGGGTGCAACCAAAAGCGATATTCTTTATCAGTTTTTATCGGAATCAGTAATTCTTTCCCTTTTAGGAGGATTTTTAGGGCTTTTTATATCTTTTTTGGTGGTAGCATTTATCCAAAGACTCTTTCCAGCCTATATTGATTTACAATCAGTTCTGATTGCTCTTGGCGTATCTTCATTTATCGGAATTGTTTTTGGCGTGTTTCCCGCAAAAAGGGCAGCTGATCTGACTCCAGTTGAAGCTATAAGGTATGAATAATTAACAGGACTTACGCACTTTTGTCATCGCGAGACCGTTCTGACGGCGAAGCGATCTCTCATTGATGAATATGAGATTGCCGCGTCGCTACGCTCCTCGCAATGACAGGTTACGTAAGTCCTGTAATTAATATGAATTATTTACAGACAATTATTTTATCTATAGTTGAAGGTATTACCGAATTCTTACCAATATCATCAACCGGGCATCTGATTTTGACAAGTGATTTACTCAAAATTTCACAGACTGAATTCCAAAAAAGTTTTGAGATTATCATTCAACTCGGTGCTATATTATCTGTCGTTGTAATTTATTTTCAAACCCTTTTGAGAAAGCGAAAAATTTGGGAAAAGGTATTGGTTGCTTTTCTACCCACAGGAGTACTGGGTTTTACTCTTTATAAACTGATTAAACATTATTTATTAGGGAATACTGTCGTAGTTCTGCTGTCACTTTTTATCGGCGGAATAGTTTTAATAATCCTGGAAAAAATGCACAATGAAGAAAAGTCAAAATTGGATGATATAGAAAAAATAAGTCTGAAAAACGCTTTTTTTATCGGATTATTTCAATCCATTTCCATGATACCGGGAGTATCGCGAGCAGCGGCAACCATCTTCGGCGGGCTTTATTTGGGACTTAACCGAAAAACAGCGGTTGAATTTTCTTTTTTGCTGGCTATTCCTACCATGCTTGCGGCAACGGTTCTTGATTTATATAAAAGTCACTTGAGTTTTACTTCTTATGAATATTTATTATTAGCGGTGGGATTTGCAGGAGCATTCATCACCGCTTTTGTTACTGTAAAATATTTCCTGCGATTTATCCAAAGTCATACCTTTGTACCATTTGGTATTTATCGGGTCATCTTGGCAGTTGCCTTTTGGGTGTTAATAGTAAGGTAATATCTTACAGGACTTACGCAATTCCATTATTGTTCGA
>JACREK010000117.1 GCA_016218275.1 Candidatus Gottesmanbacteria bacterium
CATCCTCTCTTTACCAAATATACATTCCAGCTTTCACTTACAAAAAGCGAAGAAGAACTATTGAAAAATATGCACTCAAAAACCAGATATAACATAAAAGTAGCTCAAAAACATGAAGTGATTATCAAAGAAGATAATTCTAACCAAGCTTTTGAAAAATACCTGCAGCTTACTTTTGCAACTACCCGCCGGCAAAAATTCTATGCCCACAACAGAAGATACCATCAACTGATGTGGGAAACTCTCAAGTCATCAAAAATTGCTCACCTTTTAACCGCCAATTACCAATATCAGGGAAAAAATCACACACTCGTCACTTGGATTGTTTTTCTTTTCAATAATATCCTTTACTATCCCTATGGTGCATCGAGCAGTGAATTCCGAAATGTGATGGCAAGTAATTTGATGATGTGGGAGGCGATACGATGGGGTAAAAAAAATGGCGCCAAACTTTTTGATATGTGGGGTTCCCTTGGACCTGCTCCTGACATTTCTGATCCCTGGTATGGATTTCACCGGTTTAAACAGGGCTATGGAACAAAACTGGTAGAGTTTGTGGGAAGTTTTGACCTAGTAATAAATCCCTTTCTTTATCGTCTTTACAACTATGCCAATAGTTTACGCCAATTCTTCTTAATAATTAAAAGCAATTTCTAAAGAAATCGGAGTACTACATTGAAACCAGCCTCTAATTTAACTCTTGTTATTATTCTAATAATTTTAACACTTATAACTTACTTCAATATCCTCCCTAACCAGCTTTTTTTCGATGATGAAGAACTCATTTATAAAAATTCCTACGTGCAAGACATCAGAAATTTCCCTAAATATTTTACCTCCAATATGATTGCCGGAGCCGGAAAGGTAAGTAACATGTACCGTCCCGTCTTAACTCTTTCTTTTGCTATCGATTATTTCCTCTGGCAAGGTATTCCGTTCGGTTTCCATTTAACCAGTATTATTCTTCATGCCGCAAATAGCATCTTAATATTTTTTTTAATCTACAAATTATTTAAAAACAGATTTGTCTCTTTTCTTGCTGCAATTTTTTTCATAGTTCATCCTATCCAATCAGAAGCAATTGCCTATGCTTCAGGCAGAACAGATCCGCTCTATACTTTTTTTGCTTTAATTGCGCTTTTGCTATCCGCATCACTCATCCAGCAAAACAAAACTAATATTTTGAAATATGCCGCCACAATATTTTTATTTATCTTATCTTTACTCTCCAAAGAAACCGCGATTATTTTACCAATCCTGTTACTTCTTATAATTCTTACCCAAAAAGACAACAAAAAAATATATTTCCGAAGAATTTTTTTCTTTCTTCTGCCCTTTTTTTTAATCGATGCAGTTTATATCTTTTTAAGGTTAACCGTTTTAAATTTTGCCAATACTCTCAATTTCTATCAGATAGATAATCCATATAGTACAAATCTTTGGGTAAGACTTTTCACCTTTACTCGCGTATTTTTTGAGTATTTATCAGTTATAATTTTTCCCAAAAATCTTATCTTTGCTCGCGATATTCAGTATATTACCAACGCCTTTAATCCTTGGGTTTTTGCTTCTTTGATAATATCTATCGTTCTCTTTTCCCTATCAATTAAATTTTTTAACAAAAACAAACTATTCTTTTTTTCTTTCTCCTGGTTTTTCATCACTATCGCTCCTGTTTCCGGAATTATTCCAATAAATAGTATTATTACCGAGCATTATCTTTATCTTTCCTCCATCTCTTTTTTTATAATATTCGCTTATGTTTTTTCTAAACTAATGAATTTATCTAACTTAGCTATCAAATTTTTCTCCATTGTTTTATTTCTTCTTATTATTATTGTCTTTTCAATAAGGACGACGATCCGCAATTTTGATTGGAAAGACGGTATCACTTTTTATACCGCCAGTCTAAAACAGTCTCCCTGGCACATCCCCATGCGGCATAATTTAGCCATGACTCTTGCGGATAAGGGAGAATATGATGTGGCTATCAATGAATACAAAACTTTAATATCTCTTTCTGACGTCTATCCCCAAGTTCACCATAATTTGGCTAATGCTTACCAAAAACTTGGGAAATATAAAGAGGCAGAGAAAGAATATCTCACTGCCATAAAAATGGACCCCAATTTCTACTTTAGCTATTATGCTCTTGTTGATTTATACCAAAAAACTGGAGAAAAAGAAAAACTAAAACAGATTTTAGAACTAATCGGCAGGATCCGTAATTAAAATGAAAGATATCCGACAATCACCGCAATTTGCCCGCTTTATGCATGATATTGGCTGGCAGGTGGAAAAGATTGATTCAGCATTTATTTATTTAAGAAAATTTCCTATTTTTGGCTACTTTGCCAAAATTCCCCGGATTAATCCCCCATTTCCATTTTCAGATATCAATAAACTGATAAAAAATAAAGGTATCTTTCAACTAAAAATAGCACCATTTATTAAAGATACGGATAGAAAATTTGGCATATATAAGAAACAGATACTTAAAAATAAATTTAAGATCGATATGTCTCCTTTCAATCCAACTGTTGATATTTATATTGATTTAACCCAAAAAGAAGATATAATTTTTAGTAAATTTAGTTCCGCCAAAAGAAGAGCCGTCAGGCGCGCAATAAAAAATGGAATTGTTATTAAGGAATCTGATGATCTTGAATCATTTATCCAAATCCGCAAAAAGCAATATTTTCCTGCTGGTTTTTTAGTCGTTTCGGAGATGAAAAAGTTGTGGAGGAACTTTTACCCAAAAAGTGCAGTCCTTCTTCTGGCCTATCCAACAATCCAAAATAACAATAAATGCCAAATGCAAGCGATAGCTTCTATTTGTCATAATAAACCTTTAGCAGGAATACTACTGCTTTTTTATGAGCACGTTGCTTATTATTGGTTTGCCTCGGCATCAAAAGAAGGAAAAAAAATATTCGCTCCTACTCTTCTTGTCTGGGAAGCTCTAAAAGTTGCAAAAAGAAGAGGTTGTAAAATCTTTGCTTTTGAAGGTATCTATGACGGCCGGTTTCCCAAAGCAGCAGAGTCTTGGAAGGGATTTACCAAGTTTAAAGAAGGCTTCGGAGGGGAAAAAGTTATTTATTTGGAGAACTTCAAAATCTAATTATATATTATCTGCAATGCGACCGCACAAGAAATAATATATATTTAATTCATACGTCGTTATATACTTCTAACCACTCAGTACCTAACTCAGGAAATTTTTCTTTTACTTTCCTCATCAGTGCTTTTACTCCAAATACTTCTGTGGCATAATGCCCGCCGGCAATGAAATTTATTTTTGCTTCCCTAAATAACTCCCTGTTCCACTCATGCACTTCTCCGGTGATATAGAGATCGATATTATCATTTATTAAATCCTGCATTGCGGAAGCAATTGGCGCACCTTTGCCGGAGATTGCTACAATTCTTTTCACTTTCTGCGGTCCAAAATGATAATTAATTGACCTCTTACTAAGAAAAGGTTTTAATTTATTTTCTATCTTTGTCAAATCTTCGTCTATTACTAATTCTCCAATCCATCCCCACGGATTTCCATGATGGAAAAATTGCTTCACTGGTTTTGCTCCGAGGACTTTAAGAATTTGCACATTATTCCCTACTTCCGGATGCGCATCGAGAAGAAAATGGTAGCCGAAAAGTGAAATCTCATTCTTCAGCAAAAATCCAATTCGACTCTGAAAAATCTTATCGTAGCGATTATAAGGAGGCAAATTAAATGCATGATGGACAATAACGGCATCGCAGTTTGTTTCTTTTGCTTTTTCAAATAAATCAAGTGATGCAGATACCCCAAATCCAATTTTTTTTATTTCTTCTCTTCCTCTCACCATCAATCCATTCGCCATATAAGGATCAATTTTGGCGATATCCAATTTTCTGTCAAAATAAAGATAATCGTCTAGAAACTTTTCTAAGGCAAACAATTTGATCATAACAGTTATTATGTCATGCCGAATTTATTTCGGCATCCCCTTGAGATCCTGAAACAAGTTCAGGATGACACAGAGTGTCATTTTTAACTTTGCCAGGCTTCGCAGATTAGTCTGAAATCGCAGAAATCGCACCAGGGTCCTGTCTTTGGCTCAAAACTACTTGTTGCAATTTCATCAGCTTTTTCCACCAGTTTCTTTTTTGCCTCTATCAATTGCTCATTTGTTCTGGTTGAGGAAATTTTCTCATAAGCATCGAAAAAATAAAATGATAGTATTACTTCTTCCGGTTTCTTATTATAAATACCGGGATCTGAGACAGCAAGCGCATACACGGTCATCTGAAGATTATCTTTTATTTCTTTCTCGGACGGCCGTTTGCCCGTTTTATAATCAATAATCTCCAGTTTGCCGGAAGATGTCTCGTCTACCCGGTCAATTTTCCCGCCGATCTTTAAATCGGGAGTCAGTTTTATCTTAAATACCTGCTCTAAACTTTTGGGAACAACTTTTGGATCGTATAACTTTTCATAAAAAGTTGAAAGCATCTCGTAGCCCCTTTTTTTCATCTTCTCCTCGTACTGCTTGGTACCAAACCCCACAGGCAACCAGACATCCGTAAGAAGTTTTAATAAATCATCTTTTGTCGGTTTCTCTCCCTTTTTTACTTTTTCATAAAACTTCTGCAGTGCTATATGCATAGAAGTACCAAAAGATCCGGCAGCAGAAGGTGGAACAGGAATTTTAAGTATATAGCGGTATTTATATTGCAAGGGGCAAGTCATAAAAGTATCTATCTGCGAATAGGATAGGTATTCAATCGGCTGTCTAATAACTTTTTCTGATAATTCCTCTTGTTTCTTCCAGTCTAAAAGTGTTAATTGGTTTATTGGTTTATTGACTAATTGGGTTATTCTTTCTATCTCTTCTCCCAACATTTCCACTACAAATGGTGAAATTTTTCTTTCTCTTTTCCCCTCACCATAATAATTGGCAGCAGTAAAAAACAACCGATCTCTTGCCCGGGTTGCCCCTACATAAAAAAGTCTTCTCTCTTCTTCCAGATGATAATCACCTTCAGGCAATATTTCTTTTACCAAATCATCCGGTATGGGAATTTGTTCACGGCGATTGCTAACGGGAAAACGTTGATTTACTAAATTAACCAGAAACACAACCGGAAATTCCAAACCCTTGCTGGAATGAACAGTCAGTATATTTACGGCATCATTTTCCGTCCAATCAAGATCTGCCGCCAGGGGGCTTTCGCCAAGTTCGAGCGCCATTTCTATCCAATCAACAACCGCAGAAACGGAAGCATCTTCATGTTCCGCTTCATAAGTTTTCAACTTATCAAAAAATTTAGAGATATTAAGGGCTACCCTTTCCTCCTTGGCTGTTTTATATTCGGCAAGACGGCGCAGCATCCCCGTATCTTCGAGGAAGAAATATAAAATCTGTCCGGCGGATTCAGTTTTGGCAAGTTTAAGATGTCTTTCTACCATTTTTACTATTCTTTCCAAAGTTTCTTTAGTTTTACTGCTTATATAAGGAAGGTAGGCTTGATAATTTTTTTGTTTACTCCAATGATCCAAATTATTAGACTGGTAGGCAACAATAGTTTCTGCAGCTTCGTAAATAGAAAGGCCTACTCTTTTGGCAAAATTATTGACAGCAGCCAGATCTCTTGATGGAATATCAAAAATCGGCATGGACAAGACACGAAAAACAGCAACAGAATCGGAAAAATCATAAAGTAATTTAAGATAGGCAATTAAGTCTTTTACTTCCGGTTGCCGAAAAAGCATCCCCGGTCCCAAAAACTGATAAGGAATACCGGCCCGCTGAAGTGCTCGGGTGAATGGATCTGCATAACTATTGGCTCTGACTAATATGGCAAAATCTTTCCAACTATATATCTCTTTCCCTTCCTCATTTTTAATTTTTAATTTTTCATTTTTAATTTTCTTTGCTGCTTCTTCCGCTTCATCTTCGACTCTTTCCGTATAAATGAATTCCACTTTCTCTCCTTTGATTTTGCGTTCTGATTCCAATTTTTTGCTTATATTTTCTTTGACTTCCAGCCTGTCGGGATTATTGAATTGAATAAGAGTATAGACGCGATTTAAAATCTCTGAAGTGGAACGGTAATTTTTACTCAATACCACCAATTTTGCCTCCGGAAATCTTTTTTTAAATTGAATGATGTTGGAAATTGCAGCTCCGCGCCAGCGATAAATTGCCTGATCGTCGTCACCGACTACTGTAATATTTTTTTTGTCTCCGGATAGAAGTATAGCCAACTCATTTTGGGCAAAATTGGTATCCTGAAATTCATCAATTAAAACATATTTAAACTGCTCCTGATATGCTCTTAAGATATTTTTTCTCTCACGAAAAAGTTGCAGTGTATTACTTATTAAATCGGCAAAATCCATCACTCCTTCTTTGACTTTCAACTCTTCATATTTCTGATAAGCATTTGCCAGTTCTATGTATTTTTCTATTTCTTTTCTTCCTTCTTCATTATCACTTTGAGCTTTGAGCTTTGAGCTTTGAGCTTGCGCCCAGCGAATATATTCGCTGGGCGATATGTCCTCATCCTTCAATCTATTGAAATGCTGCAGCATCCCTTCAATAAATTTGGTCGGGTTGCCTAAGGGGCGGAAATAGTTAAGTTCAAACTTGAAAAGATTTTTGCGGAAAAAAATGATGCTTTCTGCCCCGGCCATCAGTTTATATCCCGGATCAAGACCTATGTGGATTGCCTCCTGACGCAAAACTCTTTCTCCAAATGCATGAAAGGTGGTAATCCACATTTGCGTATATCCGTAGGGAAGAGCTATATCTACCCTCGTCTCCATTTCCCTGGCGGCTTTATCTGTAAAAGTAAGTGCCAGAATCTCAGCTGGTTTTGCCAGATTTTCTGCTATCAGCCATTTAACTCTTTCCGTAATGACAGTAGTTTTCCCGGTCCCTGCTCCGGCAACAATCAGAAGCGCTCCTTCTCTATGATGAATGGCTTCCAACTGTTCTTTATTTAATTTTTTTTCTTGGGTATCTCGCATGCCAGTAATTATAGCAGACTAAGAATTGAGATTCAGTCCTCTTTCAAAACTGAAGCCGAGTAGGTAAATATCTGACAATCTTTTTCTTTCCAAATATCTTTGGGAAATCCACCTTTATATGATAGTTCTTTCAAAAAATTCTGGGCTGTAGGAATCTTCTCCCAAACCTGAGGCAAAAAAGTAGATCTTCTCCCCATAAATTGCAATAAAACTCCTTCTTTTTTGGCAGAAAGTTTGGTGAATAAATCATCCTCATCTGAATAATCCAATCTTTTGGGCTTTTCAAGAAGTGAGATTTCTATATGAAGTTTGGGTATTTCCTCACTTCTGATAGGCATAAATCTTGTATCAAAAAAAGCAGCATCAACTGCGTTATCGGTAATATCTTTATAAAGAGGGCCGTCTCCTTCTATTTTACCTATACAGCCGCGCAGATTTCCTTCGACATATACTGTCACGAAACTGCCCTGTTTTTGTAAAAGTTGGGGATAGACTTTGGTAACTTCGGTAAAATCAGCTTTTTTGCCGGAAATTAAATAAATCTTGATGCTTTCTCTGGCAATCTTAAACAAGATTGTAGAATCCATAACAACCGTATCCTACCACTGCACTTTTGTCTGCCGCAGTGTCGCCTGAATTTTTATAAATAAATAATTTTCCCCGCCAACTACTCTTTTGGGCAATATGAAGAAGAGCCATAATTCCCGTCTTTCCGCAAGCTTCGACTTCTTCTTCAACTTTTTTTAAATCAGCACTAGGTATGGCTTTATTTGCTATATCATCCAAAAGGCAAGCAGTCTTGTAAGGATAGTAATGACTCAAATCAGAACTCACAATTATTACAGATTTTTCATCCGCCTTATGCTCAATAATTTTTGCCAGTTCACTGCCTTCTATTTCTCCGTATACAATCGGCAAAATTTCTGCCTGAGGCAGAACATTTCTTATAAAAGGCAACTGCACTTCTACCGAATGATCGCAGATTTCCTCAATTATTCCGGAAAAATTTACCCGATGAGATGGACCGACAAGAATTATTTTTGTAAAGCCGCTGCCGATTAATTGCTTATACCCGTAAGCTGCAACTTCTCCCGAATAAATATAGCCGGCATGGGGTACAATTATAGTTTTTAATTTCTCTTTATTAGAAAAATAAGGAACATTAGCTAAGAACTCTCTCACCATCTTGTCTTGCTCATCTAAGGTTTCTGGCATGAAAGTACCTGCGACTGATTGATAGTCAATTTTCATAACTTAATTCCAAACTCCTTCAATCTTTTCCTTGCATTCTCCGCACTTTCCATTTTTGAAATTTCCAACTTCAGTCTCATGCCAATATCTTTTTATCAGTATTTCTTTACAATTCGGACAATATGTAACAGCATGTCTGGGATCATAGACATTGCCGATATAAATATATTTAAGGCCTGCTTTCTTCCCTATTTCGTATGCTCTGTATAAAGTCTCAACCGGCGTTGGGGGAAGATCCTGCAATTTATATTCCGGATGAAAAGAAGATATATGCCATGGGATTGAGGGGGAAACGGAAACGAGAAAATCCGCCATTTTCTTAAATTGTTCATCACTATCATTGAGTGTGGGAATTACCAATGTAGTAATTTCTGTCCAGATACCCATTTTGTAACATCTTTTGATATTTTCAATAACCGGTTGAAAACGGGCTTTACAAATCTTTAAATAGAAATCGGGAGAGAAAGATTTAAGATCGATATTGATAGCATCAAGATATGGATGAATTTTTCTCAAAGCTTCTTTTGATTCATAACCGTTGCTTACAAAAACGTTTTTAATACCATTTTTGGCTGCCAGTCTGGCTGTGTCATATGCATACTCAAAAAATACCGCCGGTTCATTGTATGTATATGCAATAGACGGATATTTGTTCTTGCTGGCATACTCAACAATTTTTTCCGGCAGGAAGGTAGGCAGCTTTTCTATCTCTTTTTTCAAACCGTCTAAAGCTTTTCTGTAATCTTTCATTTTCTGCCTGAGAAGCCGCGGCATCTGGGACATATGCCAGTTTTGGCAAAAAAGACAACCGAAATTACATCCAAAAGTACCAAAAGAGAGAATTTTACTTCCGGGGAGAAAATGGAAAAGAGGTTTTTTTTCAATCGGATCAACTGCTAAACCATGGATAGGCTTCCCATAAACTAAAAGATATAATTTACCGCCGATATTTTCTCTCACTCCGCATATACCGACAAAACCATCGGATATACGGCAATACCAGGAGCAAGCAAGGCATTGAAGATTTCCATCCGGCAGTTTTTTATATAGAGTTGCCTTCTTCACGATATTTTCATCATATTACCAACCAGATAACCGACGAGGGCGGAAACCATGCCAATCACCGTCATTTCTATACCATGTTTTATGAAATCCCTGCCTAATGTCTTTTGAGCCTTATAATAACCCACAACAAAAAGAGCCAGTGAGGAGATAACCAAAGAAAGCAAAGTTGCCGACTTTACTGATAAGAAAAAGTATGGAGTCAAAGGAATGAGGGAACCGATAATTGCCGAGATTCCGACGATTATTGAAACCGGTAGAGCTTGTTTTCTCTCAATTGGAGTTAATTTAAGCTCCTGTTCCATCATTACTTTAAGCCAGACTTGTTTATCTGATGTTATCTTCTCTATAATCTCATCAAGCACCTTCCCTGAAAAGCCATAGCTTTTATATAAGGCTTTTATCTCCTCTTTCTCACCTTCGGAAACATTATCAATTTCCCATTTTTCTCTTTCATATTCTGACTTGTAATAATCCGCCTCGGTAAGTTTTGATGTATAAGCAACAGCTGCCATGGAAATGCTCTCTGCAAATGTGGCGGCAACACCTGCAATAATTACGATACGGCTGTCTGCGGTAGCTGCAGCGATTCCAAGAATAATACCCAGTACATTTACTAAACCATCCTGTCCTCCCAAAATAATGTCCGGCAGATTAAAACTGGAGAGGTGTTTTTCCTGATGATGAATCGACTCATGAATGGCATCAGATGAATGTGCCTGATTGGTAGTGCTTATATCTTTAGATAAATAACCTTTTCTGGCTTGATCGATTCGTGACATAGCTTAGGACGTTTCTAATTGTTTATCTTCTTCTTTTTTTCCTTCTTCTAAAGTATGTGTCGAGGAAAGTTTTTGTCCAAGAAGTGTAAAACTTGATAAAACATTGCTCATCTGGTTGTATGCGTTAGTCACGTGCCTTCCCAGAACCGAAAGATTGTCTTCTACTTTCAGATAATCTTTTTGCACTGCCCTTATGGTCTGCAATATCTTTTTGGCTTGCTGTTCTATCTTTTGTCCTTCAAAAGACATCAAAATTGCCCGCAGGTATGCATAAAACGTCATTGGCGAAACAGGAAGAACTCTTTTTGTGGCTGAATAATCAAAAAGTGAAGAAGAATTAACCACCTCATAATAAACAGACTCCGAAGGGATATACATCAGAGCATAATCTATTGTCCCTTCCTCAGTTAAGATATATTTCTTGGATATGTCATCAATATGCTTCTTAACACCTTTCTCAAATTCCCTATCCAACAGTTTCTTCTCTTCATCATTTTTGGCGCTTGTCAGTTTGCGGAAATTCTCCATCGGGAATTTGGAATCAACCGGAATTATTCCGTTTCCGGTTTTTATCGCCGCATCAACTGTTGCCCCTGATTTGAATGTATATTGCAGATGAAAGGATTGTTTGGGCAGCATTTGCCCGAGAAGCTCTTTTAAGATCTGTTCGCCAATATTTCCTCTCAGTTTGGGACTTTTGAGAAATTCCTGTAATTCTTTCATCCCACGTCCAATTTCGCTCATTTCTCCAATATTCCTCTGTACCAGACCAATAATTCTTGCGGCATTGTCCAGACGTTCGTTGAGGGCTTGAGTATTTTTTTGCAAAGAATCCAAAAGTACCTTCCTGTCTTCCTTTGAACCCTGCTGCAGCATCTTTATGATTTCCAGCAGTTCATCCGACGGTTTTTGTTTTTCGGAGAGTTCTCCTAACCATTTTTTAATTAGGTAAATAACAATAATAAAACCTATAATTGTTATAATCGATATAACCAATATTTCTTTCTGCATAGCGATAAAGACACCTCGGTGCACCTCGGTGGAGGAATCTGATATTCCATTCTACCACCAAAGCACTTACAATGAAATTAGCGAAAAGACACCTCGGAGGTGTGCGTCAGCACTCCTGCGAGGTGGAGGGATCTGCTAATTGATTATGAAACGAAGGCAAAAATACGGGAAAAAAATATTAAAAATTATCCTTTATTGGTTACCATTTATTGC
>JACREK010000121.1 GCA_016218275.1 Candidatus Gottesmanbacteria bacterium
AAGTAACTGCAACCAAAAATTATTCACCCGGGAAATCAAAAACCTGTACCAGGGTTTGCGTTTCATTTTATAGGCAACCGCTACACCTAAATTTTCTTTCTTGAAGACCTCATACAAATTCCAAAAATATCTGGGAGATATCTCACCGTCAGAGTCCAAAAAAAAGATTAAATCTCCTGAAGCTTCTGCAAATAGGTTTTTAATGGCTTGAACTGGTCCCAGTCTTTCTTTTGCCAACAATAATTTGAGAGGATATTTTTTCTGCAAACTTTGCAAAATTTCTCCTGTCTTATCTGTACTGCCATCCTCAGCGATAATTACTTCAGTTTTAATACCTTGTTTCTGGAGTGGTTTAACCACATCTTTAAAAACTGCTTCTGCAAACTGTCTTATATTCCCTTCATTCTGATGCGCCGGAGAAAGAATTGAGATCTTTTCTGACTTATTAAGTAAACTGGCAATTTCCAACGATCTGGCAATTACCATATCTACATTCACATATTCAAAATAACTAAACCGGCCAACCAGATGAATCCCTTGCTTGGGAAACCAACTGCGGATGATATCTGTATTCTTTTCATATTCCGTATCATACACCACATAGGCGTATTCGGATCTTAATACTTTTTTATAGACAATATCTTTCCTATTCTCAATGATTCTCCTTTCTATCAGACCATCTATCACATGATCTATGATTACATCATCTTTCTCTCTCCAGATTTTCGCATCTTTTCGGCAGACTATCTCAGCCTGAAGACTGTAATACCCTTTTGGGGCGTTGAAAGGTGAAAATGTTTTGGGAAAATTGATCCGGTTTACCAAAAAAGAGGCTTCGGGAAAATAAACGGCGGTAAACTTGTTCTTATCTACTCCTTTTATCCCCAGACAGACTCCATAAGTGGGATTGACTATCAACCCTTTTATTGCTCGTTTTACCCTTCCTGGGATAGGAATATTGATTAGTTTAACCAATTCGTGAATTGGAATTGTTGAGATAATTCTATCAAACATTAATCTTTCTCTTCCATCTGAAACAATAAATTTACCCTGCCTGGTTTTTTCCACTTTTTTAACCGTAAAATTATAGCGAACCGGAACTTTCTTCGCCCAAGCGTTGGAGATTGCCTGATAGCCTCCACGAAGGGGGTAATAATAATAAAGCTGATGTAGATATCCCTCTGTCTCAAATCCGATTGAAGATTTAATTATATCCAATGCGGGCGGGAGAGGAATTCTTTCAGTCCAAATCATCGATAATTTAGAAACCGGAATACGCCAGACTTTCTCATTATAGGGAAATAAATATTTTTCGCAGATACCTTTGCCGAAATGAGAAAGTAACCACTGGCGAAGGTTTTGGGGATTTTTATATTTTTTCTTATAGGGATTAAATAAATAAGTCTTCAGACACTCAAAATTATCCTCCAATGGAAGAGACTTTAGGTCATTTTCGAAAGGATATTTTATCAGTCTGCCTTTATATGAAATTTTATTGTTGCGACGGCACTTTTGAACATTATTTTTAAGAGTTGCAATCATGAAATCCAATATATTTTTATTCTTGGAAAACATGATGTGAGGTCCGTAATCAAAAGTAAATCCTTTTTCGGTGAATGAACTGGCATGACCGCCGGGATGATTATTCTTTTCCAAAACCTGGCATTTCTCCTTCAAAAAAAGGGCCATAGTCAGTCCTGATGGCCCGGCGCCGATTATACCGTATTTCATTTTTCTCTCCAATAATCTAAGATTTCTTTAAGTGTCTGTTCTAATTTAATTTTAGGTCGGAATCCCAAAGAGATTAATTTTTGCGGATTGCCCACAATAATCGGATTATCGGAAGGACGAATTTTATTCTTATCTTTTTTAATCTTAATTTTTACTTTTGATAAATTTATAAGAATTTCGAGGGCCTCTTCCAGTTTTACTCCTTGCCCGCGGCAAACATTATATATTTCTCCAGACTTTCCATTTTCTGAAATCAGGTCTAATGCAACAGTTGCATCCCGTACGTCAAGAAAATCTCTGATATGATTTGTATTGCCTACCAGGAGGGTTTTTGCTTTACCTTTTTCAATTGCCGCAATTCCCCGGGCAAAATCGGAAATCGCATCTTTTGTCTTTCCCGGTCCGATAATGGCAAATGGCCGGACATGCACCGCATTTAAATTATAAGATCGGGTATATAATCCGTTCAGGTATCCCTGTACAGCTTTACTCACTCCGTATGGACTGGAAGGAGAAAGAGGAGAAGTTTCCGATAAAAAATGGTCTTTCGATGCTATTTCTCCATACTCTCCCGATGAACCGACCGAGACAAAAACCGTTTTTCTCTTTTGAACTCGCAGAGTCTCCAATATATTGATTGTTCCATTGATATTTGTCTTGAAAGTCTCTTGTGGGTTCGTAAATGAATGGGGAATATTGCTTTGTGCAGCAAGATGAAAAATTCTGTTTGGTTTAGTCTCTTTTATAATTTGGAAAATCCTCCCTTGATCAACGACATCAGCTTGGTACACTTTCACTTTTTGCTTTCGATTATTTTTCTTCCGAGAAATTCCTACTACCTTGTCTCCCCGTCCCACTAAGAATTGTGAGAGCCAAAACCCGACAAATCCATTAATACCAGTGATTAAAGAAACCATAGAAATTGTTTCAGGGCCAGATGTCATTGCGAGTCCAGACGTCACGTCGGGACGTGGCAATCTCTCAACTATTTCAAAACGACTGTTTTCTCTGTCTTTGAAGCTTTATAAACTGCTTCTATAATTTTCATCGCCTGCAAACCATCGAAACCATTTCCCATCGGCTCCTTCCTTGACTTAATAGCTCTTATAAATTCTTTCCATTCATTTCTCCACGATATATCACTTCCTCTAAATTCAAGAGTTTTGTAAGAAAACTGCTTATTTTGCTCATGCTGGCCAATAATTAATTTCTCCACTCCATAACTCCCGCCTAAGCCCTGAATAGAAAGCGATCCCTTCTCTCCGTATATCTCAAAGACAAAAAGATTTATCCATTGGGTAAGACTTGAGTGAATGCTTGTCATCACTCCATCCTTATTTTGCATTAGAGCAAAACCGTTATCTTCTAGTGGTCGTATAGGCCAAAAGTTGGTGTTGACAAAACCTGTCACCTTTTCCATATCTCCCAGAAACCAGCAAAATAAATCAACCAGATGAATCCCTTGCTCCATCAGCTGTCCGCCCCCGACAATTTTGGGGTCTGAACGCCACTCGTTTTCCAAACCCTGTCTTCCTACAATTCCATAAGTTCCCCTGCCAAATACTGCTTTACCGATGGTATTATCTTTAAAAAGACGATAGGCTTCCAAAACTCCCGGATGATGACGGTGATTAAAGCCGCATTTCAAAATCTTTTTTGTTTTTTTTGAGACTTCTATCATCTTTTTGGCTTCATCAAGAGTCTTTGCTAACGGTTTTTCACATAAAACGTCTTTGCCTTTCTTCATGGCTTCAATAGAAATCTGAGCATGAGAATCCGGATAAGTCAGAACCAATACAACATCTACATCCTTATCGGAGGCAGCATCACGCCAGGAAGTACCGGATTTTGCTCCGCATAGTTTTGCCAAATTCTTTGCCCGCTCGGCAACAATATCAATCACCCAAGAGACTTTATAATCTTTATCCTCCAGAATTGGACCAAGTCTTCTTCTTCCCTGAAGTCCGGCACCAATAATTGCTACATTTTTCATACCCCGTAGAAGAATTTCGAATGAATTCTTCTTTTAATAAATTTTAACAGGACTTACGCAACCTGTCATTGCGAGGATCCGCCAACTGGCGGAGACGAAGCAATCTCTCGCGTATGCGAGCTTGAACAAGCCTGCACTGAGCTTGTCGAATGTGTCAAGAGATTGCCACGCCCCTTCGGGGCTCGCAATGACAATCTGAATCAAAATTCACTGCGTAACTCCTGTTTTAATAAATTTATTTTCGAAATTTCTCTACGGGGCATATTATAATCTCCTCCCAAATCCTTCATATTCGAAACCAGATTTTATAAGTTTTTTTGGCTCAAGAAAATTTTTGGCATCAATTATTATCGGTTTCTTCATTATGCTTGCCATTTTAGCATAATCTAATTCTTTAAATTCCGGCCACTGCGTCAAAAGCACCAAAGCGTCACAATTTTTGGCTAAATCTATAATATTTTTGACTCTTTTGATAAAGGGGTAAGATCTCAATTCCTGCAAGTTGACTTTCGGATCATACGCTAAACAATAAGCTTTTGCGGCAAGTAACTTTTTGATAATTTTTATTGCCGGTGACTGCCGCATAGTAGAAGTTCCTGGTTTATATGTCAAACCTAAGATGCCGATTTTTTTATCCTGTAGTCTCCCTAGCTTATCGGTTAACTTTGTGATAATCCAGTCAAATGTCGCTTCATTTATCTTTACTATTGCTTCCAATAAATATGAAGAATAACCAACTGAACGGGCAAATTTGCGAAGTTGCCCTACATCCCGGGCAAGAGTCCCTCCCGAGAATCCCAATCCCGGAAAAATCGGTGACATTCCTACTCTTTTATCCATTTTCAAAGCCTGACCAACTTCTACCGCATCAACTCCCAATCTTTCACAAAGTAATGCTATCTCGTTTCCAAATGTAATTGAGGTAGCCAAAAAGGTATTTAAAGCGTGTTTCACCATTTCCGCGCTTCGTAAACTTATGGTAATCTTAGGGCTATCTATACGCTTATATAACTCTAACACTCTTTCTTTTACTTGATTATTGGGAACACCTAATACAATCATATCCGGATGAAGAAAACAATTAATTGCATCCCCAAGCCTTAAATTTTCCGGTGTATAAACCACCCCACTTTGCCATTCTTTATTAAGGCTTTTAATCAATGATTCAATTTTTTCCGAAGTTCCCAGGGGTATCTGGCTGGTAATTATTACCGGAGTGCTCCTTTTGACAAACTGTGCAATTTTTTTGGCAGCTTTAACCACCGGAGAAATACTTACTTCATCTTTCTCGTTTATCGGGCAGTCATAAGCGATGACAACATAATCTGCAAAAGAAATACACTTTTCATCAGTTTCAAATCTTAATGTTCTCTTTTTAAGAAACTTGACTATATAATCTTTAAGACCGGGTTCAAATATTGGCGATTTACCTCTTCTTAATTGTTTTATCAAAGTTTTGTCAAAATCCAAACCGATAACTTTATATCCTTTGGTAGCAAAACCCACAGAATTGACAAGTCCCAAATGCCAAAGACCTATTACACAAATTGTTTCCATAGTAAATTATTATAAAGTTTTGCACTTATGCTATTCTCAAGTTCACCTTCCAGGAGTCCATACGGCCACCTGGAAGGTGTTGCGAAGCGACTCCTTCCAGGTGAATGTTAGTTGATGCTGCGAAAGTTACGGAATTAGCATTAGAAAGTGCAAAACTTTAGTTTAAAATTTAGTATCTATAGACAATTTAAACTTTTCTTTACCCAGCAGTCGTCTGGTAGCAATTCTCACGGCCTCATCGGATGTTCTTTTGGCAAACCAACCGAGTTTGTGAATTTTTGAAGTATCCAAAAGTACTACCGGCTGATCACCGGGCCAACCTCTTTCGGTTCCGGTAAAATGATATTTAACGTTTGACAAACCCATCTCTTCTACGACAATACTGACTATTTTCATCACTTTTGAGGTTGAATCTGTTCCTAAATTGATCAGGTATGGAAAAGGTCCTTTTGATGCTTTATGGTAAGTAAAAAGCATGCCGTGTATACATTCTTCAACCAGAAAATAATTCTTTTCTCCGATACCTTTTCCTAAAATCTCCAGGGTTTTTTTGTTTTTTTTCAGTTTATGTATAAAATCATAAATTGCTCCATGACTGATACGGTCTCCTATCACGTTGCCGAAGCGAAAAATCCATGCTTTTATGCCAAAGAGGCTGCAGTAAGCAGATATAAATGCTTCAGAAGCTATTTTACCAGCTCCATATAACGACAAAGGGATAAGCGGTCCGGAATTCTCTCTGAAAGTACCTTTTATCGACTCACCATAAACCGCTCCAGTTGACGCAAACAGAATATCTTTAATATCGTTCTTAACCATCGCCTCCAAAACATTAAAAGTCGCTATCACGTCATTATCAAGATCTATCCGATGTTTTAGTACTCCACCCGGAATGTCAGTATTGGCTGCTAAATGCCAAACTACATCACAACCGGCGATAACTTTATTTAAATACCTAAGATCAAGAAGGTCTCTTTTATAAAAACGGATTTTACCTTTTTTAACATAATCTTTAATATAACGATCTGTTGATAAACTTAAATTATCATAGACAGTTACCTGGCATCCGGCAGAAACCAGAAGGTCAACCGCGTGACTGCCGATAAAACCGGCTCCGCCTGTGATAAACCATTTTTTCTTTTTATGAAAACTAATCATGTTTGTTTAGAAAGTCTTGTCATGCTGAACTTGTTTCAGCATCTATTAGAAGTAATTTGATTGTTTTTCTGACAGCCTGGTCGGAATTAAATTTAGGTTTCCAGCCAAGACGTTTTATTTGAGTATTATCCAGCTTTATAATCGGCACATCTCCCTTCCAACCGCCTTTTCCTCCGGTTTTTATAATCTTAACTTTTTTAAGTCCCATTTCAGAGATAACTATCTTGGCGATTGTATCAACTTCAATAAATGACTCTGATGATAAATTATATAGATTTATTTTTTCTCTCCCTTTTTGCCAGATGAGATAAAAAGCTTCCAATACATCATCAATGAAAAGATAAGATTTGTATTGTTTACCGTCACCCAATATACGCAACCTGGTTGAATGCTTTTGGAGCTGTCTTATAAAGTCCAATATCACTCCATGGGTAGCGCGGGTTCCAACGATATTTGCCGGTCGGACTATCCACGCCTGAAAATCATATAAATTCACGAAACTGGCAATCAGCGCTTCTGCCGAAAGTTTGGTTGCGCCATATAAAGAGACTGGAAGCAGTGGTCCGTAATTTTCTTTGGCAAATTTGGTGCCGATATTGCCGTATACGCCGCTGCCTGAAGTAAAAAATATTTTCTTCACCTTTTTTTCTTTCATTGCTTTCAATAAATTGAAAGTAGCAACAAGTGTATTATCAAAATCAATATCCGGATCATCCATCCCCCGCATGATGTCTGAGTTGGCACTCAAATGAAAAACAGTATCTGTGCTGCTGTCTAAATTCTCGAGAATCTTTTTATATGCGAGAAGATCCAGCTGAACAAATTTGAAGCGCGGGTTATTAAGATTATGGAAAATAAATTCTTTCTTACCCCAACTTAAATTATCAAATACCGTCACCTGATGACCGCAAGACAGCAGAAAATCTGTAAGATGAGATCCGATAAATCCGGCGCCGCCTGTAATAAGAAATTTCATTGCAGCTTTTTCCATGCTTCATCAAATTGAGCGGCAGTTTCAATCGTTCTCTGGCTAAAAAGCATGGCTAAAAGCGTATCGGGAGAGACGGTAACGATGTGGGCAGAAGCGGCAAAAGCCTCACCCACCATTACCGCGGTACGGATACTGCCGGCAATAATTTTAATATTGTCATATCCGCCTTCTTTTATAAATTTAGTCGCCTCTTCAATAATATTTTTGGGCTCTCTATTTATGGGAGAATCCAGACCCACTCTGGGAAACTGTGCCATAAAGTCAGATCTGCTTCTGTATTTGGCTTGGTCTTCAATTGAACGACCCCAAAATAGACTAACAAATGAAACTTTTTTACTATATCTTACTGCTAGAATCGCCATCACCATCTGTTCAAAAGTCATCATCAGAGTCACATTGACAGAAATATTTGCTTTAATTAACTCTTTTATGACTTCCAAACTTTTAGTTGTATTTGGAATCAGAGGAACTTTCACTACAATGTTTTCGGCAATACCGTTCAATCTTCTGGCTTCCTGTATCATTTTCTCCGCAGATGCCTGACTATCAGTTAATTCTACAGAAACCGGTTTTCCTTTCATTTCCCTGCAGATTGCTTTTACCACCTTTTCATAATCTTTCGGTTTTAAACCGTCTTTCAGCATAATCATTTGGTTGGTAGTGACTCCGTCAATAATTCCTGTCGCGTTCCATCTTTTTATTTCCTCAAGATTTGATGAATCTATAAAGATGGCTCTGCCAAAAGTAAGTTTATGTAACGTCTCACTTTTATGGACAAAGTCGTTATTGTTCGAGTCCCTCGACTTCGCTCGGGATAAACTCCAGCGAGAACTTCTCACTTCGGCATTAAGCCTCGTTCGAAGAATATCGTGTCCGGAACTCTGAGATCTTACAAGT
>JACREK010000125.1 GCA_016218275.1 Candidatus Gottesmanbacteria bacterium
ACATTATGTGATTTGCTTTCGCGAAATCCTGCTTCCGTAACTTGGATAAATTGGGCATTTTTTTGCAGATCTTTAAGCGTTTTGGCATTGCAGTAGCTCATGCCTGAGCGAAGCGCTCCCAGGAGCTGATATATCACATCGGAAACACTTCCTTTATAAGGCACCAGAGCTTCAACTCCTTCTGCCACTACGGTATTTAATCTGTCCACATTGGTTATTTCCTCACTTGCCAGTTTTCTATCAGCTACAGCCAAAAAAGAAGCGGCTCCGCGGTGTACTTTATACTTTAAACCGCCCCGGAGAATTATTCCTCCCGGTGACTCATCCGTTCCGGCAAACCAGCCGGCCAGCATACAGGTAGAAGCTCCAGCCGCCAGTGCTTTGGTGATATCCGCGGAAAAATTAGTCCCGCCGTCGGCAATAATCGGAACATTATACTTTTTGGCGGCAGAAGCAGCTTCCAAAACGGCAGAAAATTGAGGCACGCCCACACCTGTCACAATCCTGGTGGTACATAAACCACCCGGGCCGATACCTACTTTGACCGCATCAACTCCCAGTCTGATTAAATCTTTCACCCCGGAAGCAGTTGCCACATTACCTCCTATCAAGTCGATATCTTTAAAAGTTTTACGGATCTTAGAAACTGCCCGCAAAGCAACTTCATTGTGTCCATGTGCCACATCAACTACCAATACATCTACACCTGCCGAAACCAGGGCTTTTGCCCTATCTATATAATCACCTACTGCTCCAACCGCCGCTCCTACCATCAGACGTCCGTATTTATCTTTTGTAGAGAAAGAATAACTGGAAAAATGCTCAATACTGCGTGATGTAATCAGACCCTTCAAATATCTGTTTTTATCAAGAAGCGGCAATTTTTCTATTTTGTGCTTTCTTATCATCTCTTTTGCTCTTTCCCGGCTGATATTTGGCGGTGCATAAATTAATTTTTCAAACGGCGTCATCAGTTGATAAACATAAGTATCGGGATCATCGACAAACAACATGTCACGACGGGATAAAATCCCTACCACTCTCTCTTTTTCGTCGACTATGATGAAACTGTTGACATTTTTTATGACAGCTTCTTCCTGTGCCTTTTTTAAAGTAGCGGAAGGAGATAAAGTAAAAGGTTTATAGAGTATGAAGCCCTCATGGCGTTTAACACTTTTTACTTCGGCAACTTGCCTTTCAATAGGCATAAACCGGTGAATTATACCGATACCTCCAGCATGCGCAAGTGCTATAGCCATGGCGCTTTCGGTAACGGTATCCATATTGGCAGAGATAAAGGGAATATTCAGCTCAATATCGGCAGTTAATTTTGTCTTTGTGGATACATCTTGCCGATGGATAACATTGCTTTTTTGCGGAATAAGCAGAATATCATCATAGGTCAGTCCCAAGGGAATAGAATTTTGTTTTGGCATATGTAAATTAATGTTTAATAATATCTCCCCGTTCTGCACCCACAGAGATGTATTTTATAGGAACACCCAACATCTTTTCAATTGCCGCAATATAAATGCGGCAATTTTTGGGCAGTTGAGAATATCTTTTTATTTTTGCCAAATCCTCCCTCCAGCCGGCAAAACTTTTATAAATCGGCCTGCATTTCTCTACTTCCCGCAGTGACGTTGGAAATTCGGAAATCTTTTTACCGTCAAGCATGTAGTGAGTGGCAATTTTGATATTGGGCAAATTTGTCAAAACATCCAATTTTGTCAAAATCAAACCAAAGCAGCCGTTCAGTCTCTGGGCGTATCTTAACATAACCATATCCAGCCAGCCGCAGCGCCTTTTTCTTTTGGAAACTGTACCAAACTCGCTACCCTTTTCCTGTAAAACATTGCCGGTAGTGTCAAAAAGTTCTGTGGGAAAAGGGCCTCCTCCCACCCGGGTGGTATAAGCTTTCACCACTCCCAGTGTATTGAGTTCCTGCGGCGGAAAGCCGACGTAAGAAAACACGCTTCCGGAAATGGTATTTACGGCGGTGGTATAGGGGTAAGTACCGAAGTTTCCGTCCAAAAACGTGCCATGGGCTCCCTCAAAAAGTATTTTTTTTGTTTTTAAATTGCGGCAGATTGCGTCGCTGACGTCTCCTGCATACTTTTTTAATCTTATTCCATAAGATTTGTATTCCTTATATATTTCTTCAGCGGTTATATCTATTCTGTAATTAAAAACTGCTTCAATTCTTTTTTTTACTTGCGGATATACTTTAGTTATTTTTTCTTTTAGAATTTTGGGGTCAACCAGATCTTCCATCCTTATACCGTGACGGTTATTTCTATCTTCATAAGCGTAACCTATGCCAAGTTTGAGGCTGCCGACTTTTTTTTCGCCTTTTTCCTCTTCCGTCGCCGCATCCAAAAGCCGATGATATGGCATCACTAAATTGGCGCGGGGATCTATCATCAGATCTACTTTCACTTTTCTTTTCTCAAAATAATCTATTTCCCTAAGCAGTATATCCGGGGCTATCACTACGCCTTGAGAAAGAAACAGTTTCTTTTGCCACAGGACTCCAGATGGTAGAAGAGAAAGGGGAAATTTTTCTCCTTTTAAAACTACCGTATGCCCGGCATTATTTCCGCCATTGAAACGTACGACAAAGTCACATTCTTTGGCAAGAACATCGACTATTTTTCCTTTACCTTCGTCTCCCCATTGCATTCCCACAATAACAGTCGGTTTATTCATTTTTTAAATTTCATTGTACACCTCCGATGTGTGCTAGGTAGACACATCGGTATTATTAATCTTTCATTACTCTTTCAAAGCTTCATCAATTATTCGATCTGTCAAACCTTGATATTCGGATAGATTTTTAATTTTGAGAAATTTCTTCTCCTCTTTATTTATAGAAAGTCTGTCAATAAGTTGATAAAATTCTTCTTTTGAAAAAGTTTTTCCTCTTGTTTCTTTTTTCATAATTTCAAATGCATCACTCTTTCCTTTAACGCGTAAAAAAGTTTGCACACCTTCCGAAAAAATCTCCCAATGTCCTTCTAGATCTTCTCTCATTTTTTCAGGATTCGGCGTAATTCTTGAAAATCCAGATAAAATACTATTCCAGGCAAGCAGAGTAAACCCGAAGGCCAAACCAAAATCCCGCTTGATGGTACTGTCGGAAAGATCTCGTTGCAATCTGCTAACGGCTAATTTTCTTACAAAAAATTCAAATAAAGAATTGGCAAGTTGTAAGTTTCCTTCGGCATTCTCAAAAGTAATCGGGTTTATCTTATGTGACATCGTGGATGAACCGACTTCTTCATTTTTTTTGACCTGCCCAAAATATTCAAAACTGATATACCACCAGATGTCTTGGCAAAATCCTAATAAAATATTATTGAGTCTCTTTAGTGAGTCAAAAAGCCGCAACCACGCGTCATACGGTATTATTTGGGTAGTAAAAATGTTCGGCACAAGTCCTAAAGATTGGATAAATTTAGTACTCAGAGATAACCAGTCGTAGTTTGGATAGACAAAATATAAAGCATTGAAATTACCTATGGCACCAGTTAATTTGCCTTCGATTGGAAGCACAGACAATATTTCTGCTTCTTTAATAATCCGTCTATAAAAAACCGCCAGTTCTTTACCCATTGTTGTTGGCAGTGCCGGCTGTCCGTGAGTCCGTCCCAACATGGACATATCTTTTGTCTTATCGATCAGCTCCTTAAGTAACTTAAGTAATTTAAGGAGCTTCGGAATCAAAACATCCGCTCTAAATTCAGCTAGCATCAAAGCATATGCAGGAATATTTATATCGTAAGAAGTAAGACCAAAGTGAATAAACGGAATGATATCCCGCAAAGTTGTTTTTTCTAATTTTTTCTGCAGAAAATATTCCACCGCTTTTACATCATGATTTGTCTTTTTCTCAAATTCTTTTACTACCAAAGCGTCTTTAATATTAAAAGTTTTCCAGATACTTTCAAGAAGAACTGCTTCTTTTTTTGTTATTTTGCGGACTATCTTTGTTTCTTTGGCTAAAAATAATAGGTATGATAACTCTACTCTTAGTCTATATTTAATGAGAGCAAACTCCGAAAAATACTCAGAAACTTTTTCCGTCTTTTCCCAATTTCTGCCGTCAAGGATACAAATACTTAATAATTTTTGTGCATCTGATTCATTCTTCATAGCCTTTTTCCTCATTCATCATATTCATGCACGTGCTTAAAAGTGATGAATAGTCACTTATGTAGTAATTCTTTTTAACTGATTCACTGATATCGCTTCCTCTATCTCCATAGCAATCCTTTCTCCAAAACTCACCGGCCTTCCATAATGATACCGACTATACGGCGTAAAAATACTGCCGGGTGAACCGGGAATCCGAAGCGACAGGTCATAAATAACAATTTTTTCCTGCGGCGGGCCGGGCAAGATGGCTGTCTGCAGGGCAAACGGCCCGATAATACCCGGAGGAACATTATTCTTTACGGAATCAATAAATCTTTCTGCCAAATGAAAAGCTTTCTCAAGAAGCGATTCTTTCACGGTTATGGCAATATGACCCGACTCTATGTATGAGGGAGAAATATAATCTTTTATTTCCTGCTGCTGTATAGATGGAAGTCTGATTAAGCCGTCAATATTCGTCTGCCGTCTGATATCAGTCCCCAGAAGCTGCAGACTTTTTGAAATCGGGGAATAAAAAAAATTAAAGTTTACCTGGGCGCCAATCAGATATTCTTCAATCACGGCACTTTTTAAATCTTCTTCCTTTATCTTTCCTTCTTTCACTAGCTGCTCAGCTTTTTTCTTATATTCGGCAAAATTTTTAGCGAAGAAAAAGGCTCTTTCATAGCCTCGAGCCGCTTCTTTCACTTTAACTATAACGAGTCTATCAATCTCGGAAGGATCTTTAAATTGTACAGGATTTGGAAGAGCAGCACTGGAAAGAAGCTGATATTGATTAAAAGTACCAGTTCTTTCTTCGTATTTTAAAAGATATTTGTTTCCAAATATTGGAATTGGAAATTTCTTCTCCAGAGCATCCAAGTCGCAATAAACCTGACAATAGCGGTGAGGGATAAAAAGGCAATCTTTTTCCTTTAAAATTGAAATTATTTTGTCACTTGTCAACTCTGCAAAAGAATCAACGCTGATATAATCATCCACTAAATTCCGAAAATACTCGGTGTATGTTTTATCTCGTCCCTTTTGCACAATTACTAAGGTCTTAAACCCCTGCTTTTTTGCTCCCAAGCAGATTTCCAAAGC
>JACREK010000122.1 GCA_016218275.1 Candidatus Gottesmanbacteria bacterium
ATTATTCTCGGAAACTGAAGAGTAATGAACCAAATCAACTATTCTTGAAGCAACTTTCAGAGCCCACAATGAAGCAGAATGAAAAAGGTGCGATCCGCCAATAATAAGCAGTCTCCCATTTTGTCCTTTATGGGAGTCTTTTGCAGGAAGATATAAGTTTTTCAAGTCCATAATATCAGTAGAGTCTGCGGGGAGGTCATGCTTTTTGAGCACGCCCACCGTGTTTGAGCCGAAGCCATGGAATGGCTGAGGCGAGTTTGGGAGGTGCGCAAAAAAGCCATGCCGACCTCAGCAGACTCGGTATCGATTATAATTCTACCATTTTTGCATCTTTTATTTTCTCCTTCTCCAAAAGATGCATGTCTGTCGTGGTCATGATGGTTTGTTGATTACCAATCATATCAAAAATTATTTTCCTGTGCTCATGATCAAGTTCGGAAAAAATATCATCCAAAAGAAGTACGGGTTTCTCACCGGTTGTCTCCTCAATATAGGCCAACTCTCCCAATTTCAACCACAAAATCGCCAATCTTTGCTCTCCCCTGCTCCCAAAGTGTGACAAATCTCTAGCCTCAACCCCAGGGGTTGAATTCAGTGAAAATCCCATATCATCTCTATGCGGTCCTACAAGAGTAGCTGCCGCTGCCACTTCTTCCTCGCTATATTGTGCCAACCTTGCTTCAGAAATTACGCTTTTATCATATTCGAGGTGATAATTGTCAATTTGAGAATTTAGTCCGCCAGCTGGCGGATGAGAATTATTTAAGTAATTGATGTATTCTTCCCTTTTCCTAGTAATATATTCTCCGGCTTTAATCAGCAGCTGATCCCAAAAAAGCAACTGATGCCGATGTGCTCCCCGCTCCCTGATGGCCTCAAGCACTTTATTTCTTTGACGCAGTCCCTTCTCATAAGAAACTAAGCTTCTCCGGTATTCCCTATCTGCCTGCACCAGTACAAAGTCCAGATACCTGCGGCGAAGCGACGGTGAGTCGGTTACCAGCTCCAGATCCTCAGGCCAGAAAAGAACAGTTTTTAACTCTCCCACAAAATCCACCATCCTTTTTCCTACCCCATTAACTGTATACTTTTTAACCGGTGTATTCATCCCCATCACCTCACCCCTGGTTAAAACAATTTCCAACTCTATTTTTTCATTTGTTGATTTGTTGATTTGAGAATTTGTTGATTGGATAATTTCTCCCCCTACTCTTCCAACCTCTTTTCCAAACTCAATCATCTCTGCGTCTTTTTCGGCGCGGAAACTTTTGCCGGTTGAGAGGAAAAAGATTGCCTCCATCAAATTGGTCTTTCCTATGGCATTATCGCCGATAATAATAGTTGCGTCAGGAGAAAAAGAAAAGACCTTTTTAGGATAATTTCTGAAATTTTGTAAGGTCAGGTTTTGAATAATCATGAAGGAGATATTACTGTGCCTAAGAAGTCTTTGCCCTCAAGTATTTTGTCGAGATTGTCCAAACTCTTGCCTACCACGTAGACATGCATCCCCAGTTCTTTTGAAAGTTTCGAAGCCACTGGATCAAAAGGGAGATTGCTGCCGGGACTCCATTTGGTTCCCACAAGCTTTTCAAATTCTTCCCAGGTTAAATTATGCAGCGGTTTGGCATCGGAAAATTTATTGGGATCTTTGTCGTAGACTGATGTTATGTTGGACATGTTTATGATGATATTTGCGTTATAATCACGGCCCAAAATTACCGCGCAATAATCAGTGGAAAAACCCGGTTTCCAACCGGCGGCCACAACCAAAGGTTCTTTGAGATTCTCTATCTTTTTCTCATAATCATGAATGATTCTGGGGTGAGCAACATCGCGGAAAATGGTTCTGATGAGGTGGGCATTTAAACGAGTGGAATGAATTCCCAACCAATCCAAGTCCCAATCAGAAAGTTCTCCCTCGATGTTTTTGCCTGCATCAATATAATGGCGGGCCAATGTCCCGCCGCCAACAACTATAAAAAATCGCCGACCGGTGGCGATTTTTTCTCTGATGAATTTGTTGAATTGGGAAAGATATTGGGAGTCGATTCCTCCGTTGGGAACAACAAGAGACCCGCCGAAGGAAATAATAATGGGCTTAGATTTATCCATCTATATTGTATTATAGCAAAGTTGGATTATCCCCGATAGCCTCGCAAATTATCCTGCCAAAACCAAATCTGGTTTTTCAATACTTGGGCAAGTCTATAACTATTCGCGTGCCTCAAGTAACCTAAATATGATTGCAAAGTTTGATGGAAAGATTCCTCAGAAATTTTTCCACTCCCAAGATCTTCTATTCTTTCTTTAAGTTTCTTAAAAACTCTTCTTTTAGTTTTTGTGCGAGGTACTATTACATAAGGTAAGATTATGTATCCCAAAAAATCGATACCCTGTGTATATTTTCTGATAATTATTTTGCTTTCATGTAGTGATAAAGAAAGCTTCGTTTTGAGGAATAAATCTATCTTTGGTATTAGCTCGTCAAGATAAACACGGTCATATGACAAAATCACAAAATCATCTGCATATCTTATGTAATATTTTA
>JACREK010000123.1 GCA_016218275.1 Candidatus Gottesmanbacteria bacterium
AATTTTCAAATTATATTATTAGTTATTCATTAGAAATTAAGAATTAGAAATTAGATATTGCCTCGCTATCGCGAGGTCTTTATCTCCTCTTCCTGAAAAATTTAATAATACTATATCTTCTTTTTTATATTCCCCCTTTTTTTTGAATAGTTCAACAATCGCATGGCAGGTTTCCAAAGCTGGCATGAGACCTTCTAAATGAGACATTTGAAAATATGCATCAAGTACTTCCTTGTCAGACGCAACACTGACGGATATTCTTCTCTTATCAAAAAGGTCTGAAAGTATCGGTGATCTCCCCGGATAGTTAAGTCCGGCTGCACGTGAACTGGTTCGCCTGTCCATCCCAAATTCGTCCTGAAACAAATATGTCTTTGCTCCCTGAAAAATGCCTTTTGATCCGTTCTTAAATCCTGCTGCTTCTTTCCCCTCTACAAAGATCAATTCAACATCTTTGTCACTTAAAAAGGCCTGGAAAACACCCAAAGCATTGCTTCCGCCTGATCCGCAGGCAATTACGGCTTTTGGCAGTTTATTTTCTCTATCCAATATCTGTCTTTTTGCCTCTACCCCTATTATTCTTTGAAAATAGGCAACTATTGCAGGATATGGATACGGTCCTACAGCTGAACCGATTAAATAATGCGTATTTGGCAAATCCCGAATCCAGGCTACCATCGCTTCCGAAACTGCATCTTTCAAAATACCGTTTCCTCTTGATACCGGAACTACATTTCCCCCTAATATTTTTATCTTTTCTGCATTAAGTTTTTGCCTCTCAATATCCTTCACACCCATAAATACATCACATGTAAGACCTGCTACATTGGCTGCCATTGTTGCGGCAACTCCATGCATACCAGCGGCAGTTTCTGTAACTATTCTTTTCTTCCCCATTAATCTTGCCATCAATACCTGTCCTAATGCATTATTGATTTTATGAGATCCGCCGTTTAGAAGATCCTCCCTTTTGAAATAAACTTTGTAGCCGATAAATTCTGAAGTTTTCTTGGCATAATACAAAGGAGTTGGTCTTCCGGCATAATCAGTCAAAAGTCGTTGGTATTCTTTTTGAAAATACTTATCTTTTTGGGCTGTCATAAAGGCCTTTTCCAACTCAACCAAAGCCGGATACAAGAGTTCTGAAACAAACTGTCCGCCAAATTGTCCGAAATAACCTTTTTTAATCATAATTCTTTGCATTTTTGATAAATTGTTTAATCAGCTCTAAATCTTTCACTCCATTTATCTCTACTCCAGAAGCTACGTCAATAGCATTGGGCTCAGTTTCCTTGACTATCTCCGAAACATTCTCCCCAGTTAATCCCCCAGCCAGAATGATGGGAAAGAGGTCAGTTAATTTACATACCTTATTTAAATTTAATAATTCTCCCTTTCCCTGTTTTTCCCGATCCAAAAGAAAATAATCAACTTTGTACTTTTTCATCTGCTCTATAGTTTTCTCAACATCAAACTCGGAAGGTAATGAAAATGTTTTTATAATTCCGGCATTCTCGATCCTATCTATATATTTTGGTGATTCGTTTCCGTGCAGCTGAACATAATCAAGCTTTAAATAATTAATTATTTTATTGATAACGTCTATCTTCTCATTCTGAAAAACGCCGACTATTTTTATATTGTTCGAGCGCAGGGACGCACCGTCTGGTACATCCCGCAGTCGAGAACTAATCTTCTTCACTATTTCCGGTTTAATAAATCTTTTTGACGGGGGTACAAAATTAAATCCCAAAAAATCAGCACCCGCGTCAAGCGCGGCTTGCGCAGCTTCAATTGTTTTAATCCCGCAAATTTTTACTTTTGTTTTCATAGGCTTTTTAATTCTTTAATAAATTCTTCGATATTTTTGGCCTTCATCAAGCTCGTACCTACCAAAATCCCCTTTGCTCCCGAAGCAATATATTTCTCCACATCGCAACGACTTGAGACTCCTGAAAATCCCAAGGTTAGATAATATTGAGGAATAAATTTTAAAAGTCCACATGCCTTATCCATATCTACTTCAAAAGTATTCAGATCCCGGGCGTTAACAGCAATTATTCTTGTATTTGTAGCTATCGCATCGTTCAATTCTTTTCTATTTTGTATCTCAACAATAGGTTCCAACCCTACCTCAAAGCAAAGTTCTACATATTGTTTAAGCTTTTTCTTATTTAATATTTTGGCTATTAATAAAATCGCATCCGCTCCATAAGCTTTCATCTCATAAATCTGATAAGGATCAATAATGAAATCTTTGGTCAAAACCGGTAAAGAAACAATACTTTTTACCCTTCTTATAAATTCCAAGTCTCCACCAAAATATTTCTTATCGACTACTACAGAAATAGCATCCGCAAGACCTTTTTCATAACTTTTAACTTTCTTTTCGATATCAATAACATCTCCCAATTTGCCTGCAGAAGGTGTTGTAAGTTTAATCTCGGCAATGATGGCGATATTCCCTGCTTTGGGGGTTTTTATTGCATTCAAAAAGCCCCTTACCTTCTTTTTCTCTGCTATCTCCTGTAATTTATTTGTGATAATTTCATCCAATGTGATTTTCATAGTTGACTACCTTTCCTAATACTTCTTTAGCTTTCCCACTTTCAATGGATTTTTTGGCTAATGATAATCCTTCTTTGAGATTTGCAGCTTTCCCAGAAACGAGTAGTGCTGCGGCGCTATTTAACAAGACAATATCCCTTTTTACTCCGTCTCTTCCTCCTAAAATATTTTTGATAATTTCTGCGTTAGTTTTCGCATCTGCCCCTTTTATCTTATTAATATCTGTTTTTCTGAAACCTAATTCTTTCGGGTGAATAATAATTTTCTTGACTTTCTTACCCCTGACTTCAAAAACTTGAGTCGGAGCAGATAAACTTATTTCATCTAGCCCATCTTCGCTTGATACTACCAATAAATGTTCATAATCGAGATTTGTTGCAACTTTTGCCAACTTTTCTGCCAATTTTATGCTTGGCACTCCAATAATTTGCCTTTTTACTTGTGCAGGGCTGACAAACGGCCCTAAAAAATTAAATACTGTTCTTATTTTTAGTTCTTTTCGAACCTGCACCACATATTTCATCGCCGGATGAAAAAGCGGCGCAAAAAGGAAAGTGAAATTAGTTTTTGAGAGCATGGTTTCTGCCTGTTTCGGACTCAGATTAATATTGACTCCCAAAGCTTCCAAAACATCCGCACTACCGCAAAGACTGCTGGCGTTTCTATTACCGTGTTTTGCAACTTTTATTCCGGCTCCGGCGACCACCAAAGCAACAGCGGTCGAGATATTAAAAGTCCCTTTTCCATCACCTCCTGTGCCGCAAACATCAATTACCAATCCAGAAGTCTTAATTTTCACCATATGTTTTCTCATTACTTTGATAAATCCTAATATTTCTACAGGTGTCTCTTCTTTTATTCTTAGAGCTACGAGAATTGCTGCAATCTGTGCCGAAGTAAGATTTCCCCTCAAGATTTCCTCCATCAAAGACATTGCTTCTTTTTGAGTTAAATTTTTCCTATAAATAAGTTTGTTCAAAAATATATTGATCATATTGATAGAAAATTCATAAGAATTTTCTTCCCTTCTTCAGTACCAATTGATTCCGGATGAAACTGAATTCCAAATATAGGATATTTTTTATGCTCAACTCCCATGATAATCTCACTATCAACAGTGATTGCTGTAATCTGTAGAACTTCCCCAATACTTTCTTTCTCTCCCACGAGTGAATGATATCTCATTCCATATAAAGGACTTTTCACATTCTTAAAAATTCCACGACCGTTATGTGTAATTAAACTTTTCTTACCGTGCTTTATTTCTCCCGCACGAATTATTTTTCCGCCAAAACGTGCAATAATCCCTTGATGACCCAGACACACGCCGAGAATCGGAATAATTTTCTCGAAAGTCAGAATTACATCACTGCAAATACCAAAATATTTCGGATCTGTTGGATTACCCGGACCCGGAGATATCACAATATGCGAAAAACTGCTCTTTTTCACTTCACCAATAGTTAATCTATCATTGCGATAGACCTCCGGGTTACCTCCTAACTCTCCTATATATTGATAGAGGTTGTAAGTAAATGAATCGTAATTATCTATAATAAGTGTTTTCATAAGGGTTTACCCTGAGCGAGTCGAAGGGCTTTCTCCATAGCTTTTTGCTTATTTATAACTTCCTGATATTCTTTTTCCGGGATTGAATCCATCACTATTCCGCTTCCTGTTTGTGTATAAGCACTCCCGCCTTTTACAAAAAGTGAACGGATGAGAATTGCAAACATGGATTCCCCGTTTAGGGAAAAATACCCGCCGACTCCTCCGTAGGGACCACGTTTACATCCTTCTAATTGGGAGATGATTTTCATCGCCTCTACCTTTGGCGCTCCGGTTAAAGTACCTGCAGGAAAACATGATGACAGTGATGAAAAAGCGTCTTCACCACTTTTTAGCTTACCAGAAACCTCTGTATAGAGATGCTGAACGAAACTGTATGGTTTGACTGTTGCCAGTTTTTCCACCTTGACACTCCCGAACTCGCAAATTTTACCGATATCATTTCTTGCTAGATCAACAAGCATCATATGTTCCGCCATTTCTTTTTCATCAGATTGAAGCTTCTGAGCAAGTATTTTATCTTCCTCACTGTCTCTTCCCCGCTTTATAGTTCCGGCCAAAGTACCCAAGTGTTCAATTCTTTTTCCCTTGACTCTAATTAGAAGTTCAGGACTGGCGGAAATAATTTCTCTTTCCCCGAATTTCATAAAGATCATGTATGGAGAGGGGTTAATCTGCCGAAGCACCGCATAAAGCCTCCGATTGTCTCCTGCAAACTGATAAATACTCTTAAGTGATAAAACTACCTGGAAAATATCACCTTGAGCAATTCTCACTTTTGCATCTTCAACCAAATTCTTATGTATTTTTTCTTTTCCGTCTTCTTGGAGCTTCTTATATTTAAAAGAGGTTAATCTACCGGAATGATTTAAGACTTTCCGTACTTTTTCTATCCGTGACTGACCGTGATGAAAATAGATGCATTTTTTCCCTTTTTTATCAAATATCAACCCATCCGGGAAAAACCCAAACTCAAAACATGGGAAATCATATAAATTATGTCCAACAAATGCCGGTTCGAAATATTTGGTTCCATCGTAAGAAACATAGCCAACCAGTCCCCCGCAGTATCCTCTCACTTTCGATCTTTTGTCTAATATTCTTCTTGCAATTTTTGTTAAAGTTTCAAAAGCATTAGGCACTTTCAAACCCCTTCCCGACACAAATAATTCCCCGTTATTTGCCGAAACGGTAAACAGAGGATCAAAACCTACGTATGAATAGCGGTTATATTTTCCCTCCTCCCCCAAAGATTCCAATAAAAATACATTCCCAAAATTGGGATACAATCTTTTGAATACCTCAAAGGCAGAAATTGAGATATCAATCTTTTCTTCCTGATATGGTTCTAGCTTGATTTCTGGAAATATTTTAGTCATGATACTTATTCCTTCCATAATCCCGGTACTATGCTTACTTGCTCGCAAGGTCTACGTCCTTGCCTCGCCAGAGCGCAGGTACGGGATTGATGGATTGGTAAACTCTCCTTCGATAGACTCAGGATCGTTAACCAACCATCAAAAAAATCGTCCTCTCCAATCCACAAAATGTAGATCTTTAAGGACGAAAGTATTTATTTCAAAATTCTATTTTTGAACTTTGAATTTTCTTCCGTGGTGCCACCTTGATTCTGGCAATCTCCATTAAAAAATCCCCTCACGGGGACTTCATCAAGAGATTGCTCTTATTCTTGACGAGCTCCCCTTCACTCCGTTCAGGACAAGCGCTTGCACTGAGCGATAGCGAAGTGACATTCGTTACTATCCTTTACGGCTTTGTCCCCGTCACATATTTTTGTGCAGCTCCCCGACTCCATCCACGTCGGATCAATGCTTTTCTAAACTTTTTATATCATATCATACTTCTACTACCTGTCAAATTCAATTAGCCATAAGCTTCTTAATATCACGATCAAAAGATAAAACCTCACTACCCTTTTTTATTTCATAAAGATACAAGTCTGTAAAATCCAGGTTACCTTTTTGCATATTTTCCAAAATTTTCATAATAACATTTTTTTTTGTTTCTATAATTTTTATCCCCTTCATACTAAACACTTTCATAATTTGAGATATATATACATCCCTTCTAAGATCATAATAGGATTCCAAAACCCAAATCAGCTCGTCTATAACCAAAAGAGATACCCTACCCGTAAGCTTTCCCTCCTCTATCTTAGTGAATATCTTTTTGGCTTCCTCGTATTGAGAAACGTTATCACGCACAAAATAGCGGGCGAAAACGTTTGTATCAATGATGATGTGTTTCATACAGTGTGGGCAAGCCGCTTTGATACGGTTTTTTTTGTTTCCCGGATGATTTCCACCCAGGTTCTGCCTAACTTTGCTGCGGCCACATATGGGGTTAAACTCCCTGCTGTTTCTCCAATGATGGTTTTTTTCAGCGGTCTGAGAATAATATGCCCATCCTCAATATCCACCAATAATTTTTGGGTTGGCGACAAACCAAAATTCCGAAGTAAGTTTACTGGTAGTGTAATTTGATTTTTAGAAGAAATAGTCACTATTTGCATATTGCTTTACTTTTATCATATTACTTTACTTTTGTCAATATGCTTTACTTATCTTGAAATGTTACCGATGTATCTCAGCCAACTCAGAACAGGGGCAGACTTATAATGAGGATGAAAAATGTTTATTTAATTAATTAAGCAGTTATCAAGCAGGTATCGGTTCTTTTGGTACTTCTGCCTTAATTTCTAACGTCCTTCTATGAATTTTCATATATAAGGGAATACGATGTGTCTCTCTTTCTGCTTCTGCCAATTGATCCTCAGTTAATCCGAGACCTGAATAATACTTTTGGAAACTTTCTATATCCAACGGCCCGATTTCTAATTGCCTTCCATATTTTTTATCTATGGATACAGGATCAGTGCCTGCCATCACAAATTTTATGTTACTGCCTGCCTC
>JACREK010000124.1 GCA_016218275.1 Candidatus Gottesmanbacteria bacterium
AACCTGCGGATCAAGGTTATACTTTTTGGCAACAGCGGAGATGATTTTACTGTATTCAAATTTTGTCCATGATCTTATATCCTCATAACTCTCAGGTCTATCCTTTTGCGGTGAAGGAGCAGGCGGAGGTACGATTTTATAGTCAGGCACCTCGCGGCTAGGATCAATAATCAAATTGCTTTCCACGGCAAGAGCCTTTCCCGCAGATAGGGAAAGTATAAAAAATAAAACCACAAGAAAAAATATTTTTTTCATATATCTCAGAGGGTCCTGCCGAATAAGTTTGCTCGCATATAAAATTTTCTTGTTCGCAAGATGACAATCTCAATTGTCATCCCGAGGAGTGAAACGACGAGGGATCTCTCGCGAATGCGAGATGGTATTCACTCAAACAATGGTTCGGCTTCGCTCACCACAGGGTTGAGAGATTCCTCTCCGCCAGCTGGCGGATCGGAATGACATAAGTCACCTTCGAAAATTTCATATTGCTTCGCAAACTTCTTGCATTACCCACTCTTAAGTCTCGCTATGATAGTTTTGTTATTATTTTTTGGGGAATATTATTTCCCCAAAACAACCCTATCCTTATGGGATAGAATTACTTTAGGGAAACAAACTGCGAAGAGGAGAATATTACCACACTATAGGACAATTGTCAAGGGGTTGGAAGGTTATTATTCAGTATTACCCCGTGTAACTGTCATCCCGAACTTGTTTCGGGATCTTTTTCAAATGTATTCAGATGCTGAAACGAGTTCAGCATGACATGGATTCGGGAAGAACTGAATAGTTACGTTGGAAGTTTCACTAAGTTGGTGGGGTCACTACATACGGACAGCTGTTTAACAGTTGTTTTTTCTCTTCTTCCGACTTTCCTTCTGCTTGTTTTCTTGCCTCGTCGCATTCTTGTGGAGATTTGAAAAAACATTTTTTAGTCGGTACTTTATCAGCCGTGAAATATTCTGTTTTCTCTTGCGGACAATACGGACAGGTGAGGAGTCCGTTTACCGCACAAATTTTGACAGGTATCAGTCCCTGCGGCACGGGAAAATCTTTAGGCGCGGTATTTTTAAGAAGTTCGGTCATAATCTCATTCCAGATGGGGGCTGCTCCGGTGATGCCTGAAACCAGGTTTTTATTCATGAAGCTGCCGTCGTTGTTGCCTACCCAGACCACCGTAAGATAATCAGGGGTATAGCCGATAGTCCAATTATCCCGGAAGTTATTCGATGTTCCGGTTTTTACCGCTACTTTATAGTTTGGTATAGTGAGTTTGGCATAGGGGCCAAAAGCGGCTAGTCTGGCTGTGTTGTCGGAAAGTATATCAGTCAGCCAATAAGCAGAAAGAGGCGAAACAACCTGTTGACCTGACTCGCCACCCGGCGGGTTCTCCGACGCTTGAGCTTCACCTACAAGTGATATATCTTTTCCCATCTGGTAAAACAGGTCTGTAATATTATTATCATTGCTGTCGCGGATTTCTTTGATTATTTTGAGATCTTTTTTCACGCCAAGATTTTCAATCGTCCCATAAGCTCTGGCCATATCCAGCATGGTTACTTCTGCTCCTCCCAAAGTCAAGGACAATCCTATAGGAGGAGCTGGATACCAGCTTCTGATACCCATTTTTTGTCCCATTTCAATCATTTTTTGCACGCCGTAGCTGTTGAGTACTTTTACGGCCGGGACATTGTAGGAGTTTGCCAGAGCATTTCTTAAAGTAACCAATCCATGAAATCTTCCGTCATAGTTTTGCGGAGTGTAACTTTCGGTGCTTCCCGGTGCGACATAAGTGACAGGAGAATCCTCAATAACACTTGTTGGTGTAAAACCATGGTCAAATGCATAAGCATAATTTACCGGTTTTATAGAAGATCCCGGCTGCCGCAGTGCAGTTGTAACATTGACGTAACCTTTATTTTCTATATCAAAGTAATTTGCGGAACCGACCATTGCCAGGATCTCACCGGTTTTTGGATCGGTTATCAAGGAGCCTGCATTATGGATATTATAAATATCTTTTATTTCTGCAATTTGTTTGGCGACTATACTTTCCGCTTTTTGCTGGATGGGAAGATCAAGAGTGGTTGTGACATCCATTCCTCCCTCCGTCACTTTTCCTTCACCGAATTTTTGTACCAGTTGGTTTTTGACAAACATGACAAAGTGGGGAGCCAGTATATCGATTCTCTGCGGTGCAAAAACAATTTTTTCATTTATAGCATCTTGATAATTTTGTCTTGTAATCATTTCCAATTTAAGCATTCTTTCAAGTACCTGACGCTCCCTATCAAAAGCAAGATTTGGATTGTTGCCGAAAGGTGAAAAAGTAGTTGGAGCTGCAGGGAGACCAGCCAGAAATGCCGCTTGGGCAAAGGAAAGTGATTTTGCCGACTTTGCGAAATACATTTGTGCTGCAGCCTCTATGCCGTAAGCCGGACCGCCGTATCCAACTTCGTTGAGGTACATAGTGAGGATTTCCTGCTTTTTGAAATACATTTCTGTCCAGACTGATGCCAGAACTTCTCTGATTTTACGGACATAGGTTTTTTCACTCCCTACCAATCGGTTTTTCACTAATTGCTGGGTGATAGTTGATCCGCCTTGATATAATTTGATATCTTCCTGTCGAAGATTATAGAGGAACGCGCGCAGGATTGATTTGAGAGATATGCCATGATGAGAATAAAAATCCGCATCTTCTATAGCCAAAGTTGCCTTTTTGACATTTTCCGGTATCTCCTCCCAGGAAAGTTTGATTCGATTGGCATTTTTGTAGACCTTATAAAGTACGGTTCCGTGTCTGTCACGAATTATGGTAGTTTGAGGAGATTGTGTTTGGGTCAGTGTCTTAGGCGAGGGCATATCTTTGAGAATAATCCAGTAAAATGAGAAACTGGAGAGAAAAAATACAGAGAAGAGAAAGATGACCGTTTTCCGAAATCTTGGATCCTGCTTGAATCGGTTGTGAAATCTCCGCCACGCAAGACGAAGCTTTTTAATTTGGAGCCTTTTAACAGTCTTCTTAACAGTCTTTTTTACTCTTTTTTTCACACGTTTTTTCTCCGCCGGATGAAGGCGCGCTTTTTTCTTTTTTACCATATCTTATATTAAGCAAAACATATCATTTATTTGTTGTCAATAAGAAATAGGGTCTTCGATAAAGACAGTGGGTAGAAAATCGATGTTTGGTTTATTGTTACAATGAAAACGGTAGAGTAAATTAGTATTGAAGTATTTTTACGATCAAATTGTCATCCCGACCAACCCTGAGCTTGTCGAAGGGGCGTGG
>JACREK010000131.1 GCA_016218275.1 Candidatus Gottesmanbacteria bacterium
AACCGCTTAAAACCTGTTTGAAAGTACGGCATTGAGGCGTTCCCCCGTCAACCACCAGGAGGTCTGGCATGCCCCACTCCGGATGCTTCAACCTTCTTTTAAGCATTTCCGAAAGCATAGCAAAGTCATTTGGTTGATTGACAGTTTTTATTCTAAATCTTCGGTAAAATTTCTTTTCCGGCTGATTTTGAATAAAAGTAATCATTGAGCCGACCGCTAAATGTCCATGAATATTGCTAACATCATAACATTCTATTCTTTTGAGTAAATTAAGTTGAGGAAAATAATTACTCAATATTTTTGATAACTCTTTTTCCTCATCTCTGAAGATTTGCACGGTTAATAAAGGATTTTCGATATATGCTTCTACCGAATGATATTGTTTAAGAAGATAATCCAGACTTTTTAGTTTTTCGCGATAAATTGTTGCCTGTTCAAATTTTTCCTCCGCAGAATATTGTTGCATTTGATAAAGCAGAGACTGTCTCACTTTTTGGATATTTCCTAAAAACAAGTTTTTAATTTGCTTAATATTTTTAAAGTAGATTTTACGCAGCTGAAAATACTTCTTGCCAGAAATTTTCTTTACTTCTGCTGGACATGGATTACATAGACCGATATGAGTATAGAAACAAGCTCTTTTTGAATTTGCTTTTTGCGTACAAAATGGAAAGATCTTTCGGATATGCCTAAGAATGTCTCGAAGCGCAGAAGTAGAAGGAAATGGTCCAAAAAGGTTTTCTTCAGTATCTGCTCTTCGCGATAGAAGGATTCGGGGAAATTCCTCATTGCTTATTTTCAGATAAATATAGTGCTTGTCGTCTTTCCAGATGACATTATATTTGGGTTTATACAGATGAATAAGCCGTGCTTCAAGAAGCAGTGCTTCAAATTCATAAATCACCGGTATAATTTTTATGAAACTAACTTGATCAACCAGCCGGTAAGTTTTTGCTTCAGGAAAAGATTTGTTCAGAAAATATGAAGAAATTCTCCTTTTCAAATTTTTGGCTTTACCGATATAGAGTAATTCGTCAGCTAATGAGTAAAATTTATAAATACCGGGAAGTTGGGGAATATTGGCTAATTGCTTAAGAGAATAGATCATAACCATCTGTCATTGCGAGCGGAGCGAAGCAATCCCCGACTAGATCGGGGATCGCCACGTCCCGACGTTACGTCGGGACTCGCGATGACATTCATAATATTTTTCAGAAACTGACCCGTATAAGATTTATGAATATTTGTTAATTGTTGAGACGTTCCTTGGGCAATGATCCTACCTCCGTCTTCTCCGCCTTCAGGTCCTAAATCTATTATCCAATCGGCATTTTTGACTACGTCAAGATTATGTTCGATGACGATTACGGTATTTCCCATGGCGACTAACTGCCCAAGAACGTTTAGCAATTTCTCCAAATCGGCAAAGTGAAGGCCGGTTGTCGGTTCATCAAGAATAAAAAGAGTATCCCGGGTAGCTTTTTTTGACAGCTCTGTTGCCAGTTTTACACGTTGGGCTTCGCCACCTGATAGTTGCGGAGCAGGCTGTCCCAAGTGGATATAGGAGAGTCCGACACTGTTTAAGGTCTCAAGTTTTGTAAACAGACCGGGAATATTGGCAAAAAAGGACAGTCCTTCTTCAACGGTCAGATGCAATATTTCGGCAATATTTTTTCCTTTGAAACGTATCTCCAGAGTTTCCGAATTGAACCTGGTTCCATTGCATACATCACAGGTGACATAAACATCCGGCAGAAACTGCATTTCTATTTTAGTTTGACCTTCTCCTTCACAAGCTTCGCAGCGGCCGCCTTTGACATTAAAAGAAAATCTGCCGGCAGTAAATCCTTTGGCGCGAGCCTGAGGAGTTGCAGCAAATAAATCACGTATATAAGTAAATGCTCCGGTATATGTAGCCGGATTGCTGCGGGGAGTTCTGCCTATGGGAGACTGATCAATCAAAATTACTCTTTTTAAATTCTGAAGTCCTTTGATTTCCTTATATAATCCTCCTTTTTCCCGATGATATGGATTAAAAAAAGAAGCAAGAGCATGATATAAAGTATCAACGATTAATGTCGATTTACCGCTGCCGGATACTCCTGTAACGCAGATAAACTTATTTAACGGAAAGGAAACATCTATATTTTTCAGATTATTCGCTTGACAGCCTCTTATGACTAAACAACCACCTTCCAGATCCCTCCACCTCGGAGGAGTGCATACGCACACCATCCGAGGTGTCTTGAGGCTTTGCCCGATTCCTCCACGTCTTATATTGTTCGAGCTTGTCGAGAACTCCTCGGTTGCACTCGGGGCAGGCTTCTCGACTCGGGATGTTCGGTATCCCTCGCTCGAAGAATAATTGTACAGTGATCTATTCGCATGAGTCTCTATAACCTTTTTATTCGAGAGGTATTTCCCGGTTATTGAATATGGATTATTTTTTATTTCATCAACTGTTCCACATGCCACTATTTTCCCGCCGTGTTCCCCGGCACCCGGACCGAAATCATAAATTAAATCAGCGTTTTCCATCATTTCCCTGTCATGTTCAACTACTATTACCGAATTGCCCAGCTCGCGCAATTTCTTCAAAGTGGAAATCAGTTTGTAATTATCACGCGGATGAAGACCAATTGAGGGTTCATCCAAAACATATAAAACTCCGGATAGTCCTGACCCGATTTGAGAAGCAAGCCTGATTCGTTGCGCCTCACCTCCGGCAAGAGAGTTGGCCTTTCTTTGAAGTGTCAGATAATCCAGTCCTACGGACATCAAAAAAGATAATCTATTAACAATTTCTTTGATAATCAGATTGGCGATTGTTTTTTCCCTTTCAGAGAATTTTGACTGGATAGAATTCATCCAAGTGACCGCTTCCCGGATAGAAAAACGCGTCACATCTGATATCGATTTGTCAAATATTGTTACGGATAAAGCCTCCTTTTTCAATCTCTCTCCATGGCAGGAAGGACAATTTTCCGTGCGCAGATATTTGCTTATTTCCGATCTCACATATTCCGACTCCGTCTCCCGCAGCCTTCTCTCCAATTCCGGAGTAACACCGGCAAATGTCTCATAAATAGATACCGTTTTGCCGTATCTGTTTTCGCCTGTTACTTCATAAATTTTGTCACCCGTGCCGTATAACAATTTCTGAATTTGGGGATTAGTTGCATATTTCAGCGGTTTATCGGGCTGTATTCCTATCGATTTGACTGCAGTCAAAAGAATCCGGCCGTACCAGGTATCGGATAAAATAAGTCTGGCGAAAGGCAAAATCCCGCCTTCATTTATGGACAGATTTTTTCTTAAAATAAGGTCAGCATCAATCTTCAATAATGAGCCCAGTCCCATACAGAGGGGACAGGCGCCGGCGGGAGAATTAAAGGAAAACAACCGCGGTTCAATTTCCGGAATGGAAATATTACAACTTGGACAGGCAAACTTTTGCGAAAATAAATGGTCGGTCATTTTTTTTGGTTTTTCCGGGAAAGAAAAAGAAGCATCAGCTACCTCAGAGACAGAAACCAGACCTTCGGACAAATTGGTTGCCAACTCAATTGATTCGGCAAGTCGAGCGGAAAGAGCGGAAATTTCTTTTTCCCGTTTGAGCATATTTTTATCTGCGGTTATACGATCGACTACAACATCGATTGTATGTTTATTGGTTTTTATAAGCAGCAAATCTTCAGACAAATTGAAAATCCGGCCGTCTATTCTTACTTGGGTAAACCCTTTTGACTTCAGATTGTTAAAAAGGTCCCGAAATTCCCCTTTGCGGTCGCGGATAATTGGAGAAAGTATCAACAGGCGCATTGGTCTAATTAGTCTAGTTAGTCTAATTTGACCAATAATCTGCTTAACAATCTGCGCTGATGTCTGTCTTTCAATTTCTCTGCCGCAGTTTGGACATTTGGGACGGCCGACGCGGGCAAACAGCAGTCTTAAATAATCATAAATTTCCGTTACCGTCCCCACGGTTGATCTGGGATTGTGTGAAGTAGATTTTTGGTCAATTGATATCGACGGAGACAGTCCTTCGATTGAATCAACATCCGGTTTATCCATTACACCCAAAAACTGACGGGCATAGGAAGACAAACTTTCAACATAGCGACGCTGGCCTTCGGCATATATGGTGTCAAAAGCAAGCGATGACTTACCGCTTCCGGAAACTCCGGTAAAAACAATCAGTTTATTTTTGGGAAGAGCAAGATCAATATTTTTTAGATTATGCTGTCTTGCTCCTTTTATGATTATTTGGTCTCGCATATTCAGTTATTAGCGTTAATCGAAAGAATTCCTCGAAGCTCTACTTCGGGGTACATCTTGTTGTCATTCCGACCAAGCGAAGCGCGTGGAGGAATCTCTCGCGCATGCGAGAAATTCTCAGATAAACTGAGAGATCCCTCGACGGAGTTTACACTGAGCTTGTCGAATGTGCTCGGGATGACAGCTGG
>JACREK010000127.1 GCA_016218275.1 Candidatus Gottesmanbacteria bacterium
ATTCCGATTGCTTACGGAAAAGGAGTGGTGGGTTGGATAGGAAATAATAAAATTACAAAACTTGATGAAGAATTAGTCCATCGATTATTATCTCCCTTGGGGCTTTTGCTTAAATGCAAAACTGATGAAGCTTTGGAGAAGTTAAGTATGATTTCCGGTTGTGGCGCGGGTTATGTATCTTATTTTATGAAAAATCTGAAGAAAGTTGCCCAAAAGTATGGATTTTCAGAAAATGAAGCATATAAAATCGTTCTTATGACTTTCTTAGGCACTGTCTATCATTTACAATCTACTGGTCTTCAATTTGAAGAGATGTTGACAGCTATAGCTACCAAAGGAGGGATAACTGAGGAAGTGGTAAAAAGTCTTGATGAAAGAAAATTCTATCAGATCTTTGAAAAAAGCATAAACAACGGATATGTTAAAATAGGGAAAATAACAAAGGAGCTGGAAAATGAAAACTTTTGATAAGAAGGAAATAAAGAAAAAATCTACAGATTTTGACCGATGGTATACGGATGTTATTCTTCGCGGAGAACTGGCCGATTATTCTCCTGTCAAAGGTTGCATGATTATCCGCCCTTACGGTTATGAGATTTGGGAAAGAATTCAGTCATTTCTTGACGGGAAATTTAAAGGGTTGGGTGTAAAGAACGCCTATTTTCCTCTTTTTATCCCCAACAGTTTCCTCAAAAAAGAAAAAGAACATGTGGAAGGATTTTCACCCCAATTGGCAGTAGTAACTATTGGCGGGGGAGAAAAATTAGCAGAACCTCTGGTGGTCAGACCAACTTCAGAAACTATCATGTATGATGCCTATTCTCGCTGGATCCAAAGCTGGCGGGATTTGCCGCTTCTTCTTAATCTTTGGAACAATGTAGTCCGTTGGGAAAAAAGGACTTATTTATTTCTGCGCACTACCGAATTTTTATGGCAGGAAGGACACACCGCTCATGCTTCGTTTGAAGATGCGGATAATTTTGCTAAAAAAATTCTGGAGATTTATAAAAAATTCGATGAAGAAATTTTGGCAATTCCGGTTTTAGTAGGAAGGAAATCCCAGAGCGAAAAATTCCCCGGAGCTTCCATTACCTATGCCCTTGAATCATTGATGCCTGATGGAAAAGTGATTCAGATGGGTACCTCTCATCATCTGGGAGACAACTTTGCCAAAGCTTTCAATATAAGATATCTGGATAAAAAAGGACAACTTCAATATGTTTTCCAAACCAGTTGGGCAGAAACCACCCGGGTGATTGGCGCTCTTATTATGTCCCATGGAGATGACCAGGGGTTAGTATTACCGCCGAAGATCACACCAATACAGGTAATAATTATTCCTGTGTCTCGATCTGATGCGGCCGTCCAAAAGTGCGACAATATTAGGAAAGAATTGGAAGCAGATGGGATTAGAGTAAAAATAGATAACAGGGAAGAAAAGACTGTGGGTTGGAAATTTAACGAATGGGAATTGAAAGGCGTTCCGATTCGCATAGAAGTTGGAGAAAATGAAATTAAAAATAACGAGTTGACTATCTATCGAAGGGATTTAAATCAAAAATCAATCCGCCAGCTGGCGGACAAAAATCAAAAATACATATCAAATATTAAAGATTTATTAGATGAGATACAAAAAGCATTATTTGAGAAGATGAAAAAGTTTAGGGAAGAGAATACCCATGAAGTTTCCTCGTATGATGAGTTTAAGGAAATCATGAAGACAAAAAAAGGTTTGATTTATGCTTTCTGGTGTGAAGATGCAAATTGTGAGGCGAAAATAAAAGCAGAGACGAAAGCCTCAACCAGGGTATTGCCTTTGGATGCCAAAAAAGAGCAAGGCCGCTGTATTTATTGCGGCAAAGTTGCCTCCCACCGCTGGTATTTTGCCCAAGCATATTGACATCGGAGCATAAGCGTTTTGTTTGAGAATTAGTATACTTTTTTCCGTTTTATCTTCAAATCTATTATAATCACCTCTCATGAGCAGGATTGAGACGTTTTTTCGTACTCCCATACTGACTGATAGAACTAAACCTCACTTTGAAATTGATGAAGTTAGAGAAGTAATATTTTGGGCTCCTTCGGATTTATCTTCTTTTAGTAAATTTGGTGTATTGCCGGACAGGAGCCCTTTCAATTATTTCTATGAAGAATGTGAATGGAATCCTATAATCAAGAAGAAAATCACAGAGTTTATGGAACGGGTGGAACATACTGGAATTTATACATCCGATGAGAGAGATTTGATAGGAAGAGCTTTGATTATGGCAACCGTTGCCCACCAATATAATTATGACACTGAATCCAGGTATAGAAAGAAAACTTTTCCTGATACAGATGAAGCTGTACCATATATATTTCACCCGATAGAAATTGCCAAGCGATTAGTTATGGATGGCTTTGATTGGATTACTGTAGCTGCATCACTTTTGCATGATGTGCCGGAGGATGCCGATTTGGGAGATGGTATGAATACGAAAGAGGATTGGTTGAGGTTGATAAGAAATGAGTTTAATTTTGCCGGAAGAATCAATAATATCAAAGTTGGCATAAACCAGGATACAGAAGCAGGAGATCTGTTAGTTGATTTGATAGATGGAGTAACAGAGAAGAAGTTTGATTTTTCGGCCGGTGAAAAAGATAGAGAAGAATATCTTAGAATTCGGGAGACACCTCTTTATAAAATAATATTTTCTTTTGTAGAAAGAGGTGGTCAAAGTAATCCAAAAGCAAACGCTAGGGAAGTTTCGTATGAAGAGAAATATGCAATTGCATCAGTTACTCATAATCTCGAATTTTTATTTAATACCGCTCTTAAATCTCCTGATCATTGGAGAATATTTATACTGAAAATTGCAGATATCTGGCATAATTTTCAATCGATAGAGATGATAAAGTCTACCAAGATATTAAGAGGAAAAATTGCCGCAAATTTGGCTGAATGGATGGGTTGGTATGAAATGAGGAGTGAAATTATCAGGATGTTGGCAGAGGAAACGGATACCACCTCTCCTTATTCGCCTGATTTAGGTGGTAAAGTATCTCCTTCATCAAGTGATTCGAACGTTGATAAAGATTTGGAAAGGATTGAGAAAGATGCGGAAACGATAATAGGGAAGCTTACACAAAGAACTGGTTGGAGTAGTTTAAAGCGTGCCGAAATTAGGGCAGGTTGGCCGGTAGACTGCAGGGAAGATTTTAGAATGTTGTATCATAGTAAACCCAATTGGAAATCCGCTGAAGCTGTTGATATCACCAGTTTGCCAGTTCCGGAAGTGATAGTGAAGATAGAAGATCTGAAAAATCTAGATACGAGGTTGGAAGAGAATGATCTATTCCGACTTCGTAAAAGTCTGGGTGTTGTGAAAGTACCGAGGAAGAAATTGGTACAAGGTTATTCGCCTGCTCGCTTTTCTCGTCATGATACCAACATTTCGCAATTTTTAAGGAATGCTTTCGGCAGAGTAAGATATGATTATACTGCAACGATTGGTAATGAATCATCTTTCGGATTCCGTCTGGAAGATAGCAGCCAACCTTATATTATCGATCTTTTCAGAGGCAATTCTTCCGTTACACCTGAGGCGATACCAGAAGCAGGTTTATTCAATAACCGGTTACAAGGTGTTGATCCGGAGCTTTGGCGCTATCATTTAGTAAGGTTGATTCCTTTATTTTATGACCTGAATACACCTTTTTCCAGAGGGGAGATACCTTCTGACGTTTATGCTTTGAGTTGGAGGGGTGACTTTCTTATAGTTGATGGTAGCCGTAATAATTTAAAAAAGATAGCGCAGATTATGGGAGAAGAAGTGGGGGATGAAATAGAAGTGATGAGATTAAATGGTCGTATGGAAAAATTTTCTTCAACTAAGCCAATCAGTACTCACTTATCATATTATGGAGATTCTATACGTGACAGATTAGAAATATTTCCGGTGAGAAAATAATTTTTTGCGCTTAGACACCTTGTTTATTTACTACGCACGACCCCTGGGGTTGAGACTGCTAAAGAAAAGCAGAAATTATCCCGCGTTCGTTTTTATTGATTCCATCCTCTACGAAAGATTTATAGGAGCCAGCTGGATTTGTCTCCGAAAAGTAACTTAGTATTTGGTCTTTATCACATAATCCTTTTGTTTTATTGCAGTATTCATTGTAAGAAGACCAGGGATACTCTTTCAAACGACTGAGCTCAACCCCTGGGGTTGAGCGTGGAGAAAAGTTTAGCTTTTCGATATCTTCAGAAATAGGATTCAGATGGATATAACGTGATAGATGGAGTAAATATTCGTCAGTTTCCACTAATTTCGCTCTAAATCTTTCTTGAAATAGACGTCCAACAAGTTCATGCTTTATATTAAAATATTTCGAATAACTAGTGCATAGAGTGAGCATAAACTTTGTGATAGCATCCTCTTTTCGAGATTTTAAAAGAAGGTGGAAGTGATTAGACATAAGGCAGTAACACAATAATTCAATTTCAAATCGATCTTTATATTCTTTAAGACGTCTTATAAAACGAAGGTAATCTTTAGTATCCAGAAATATACTATTTTTTCGATTGCCTCGATTATAAATGTGATAAGGCATATCAAGCTGAAATTGTCTTAGAGGAGTGGCCATAATTGGATTATAAGAGAAAATTCCACTGAATTCAACCCCTGGGGTTGAGCGGGGATGGGGTTGAGCGGGGAGAGTATTACCTTGTTTATCTTCAGCTAAAGATTTAAAATAGCTAAGTATGAAAACTATCGTTACACATTTCTCTCCCGATGCTGATGCAGTCGCTTCCGTCTGGCTTTTGAAACGATTTTTGCCCGGTTGGAGTGAAGCGGAAATTGCTTTTGTTCCTGCCGGAAAAACTTTAAATGACACTGTAGTTGACAGCGATCCGGAAGTTTTGCATGTGGATACCGGACTGGGAAAATTGGATCACCATCAGACGGATGAGGACACATGTGCCGCAAGGAGAACGATGGAATATATTGCGGCACAAATAACTCCCCTTAAACCCCCTCTTAAAGTAAGAGGGGGAAAGGGGGCGTTACTGAAACGCGGAGACTTTCCTGATGAAGCGTTGGAAAGAATGGTTGATATAGTCAATGACATCGATCATTTTCAGGAAGTTTATTATCCCAACCCGACAGCCGATTTCTATGATTTTGGCTTGGTAGCAATGATGGACGGTTGGAAGCTTCTTTTTGCCGATGAACATCTGAAGGTAACCGAGATGGCATTTAGCGCTTTAGATGGTATCTATAAAACATTTCAGAATAAGGTTTGGGCTGAGGCAGAAATAAAAGAAAATGGAGTTCCCTTTCAGACCAAATGGGGAAAAGGAATTGGGCTGGAGACCGTTAATGACGAAACGGTCAGACTTGCCCAAAAACAGGGATATATATTGGCTGTTCGCAAAGATCCGCATAAAGATTATGTCAGGATTAAAGCTCTACCGGCCTCAAAAGTGGATTTAACTTCGTGTTACAATATATACAGGAAAAAAGACCCCGATGCCACTTGGTATCTTCATCCAAGCCGCAAAATGATGCTTAACGGTTCGATGAAGAATCCGGATGTCAGGCCGACAAAATTGACATTGAGGGAGATTGTTGAAGTACTGAAGAAATAATAAATATTAAGTGTCATCCCGAACACAGTGAGGGATCTCTCGACTTGTTCGAGCTCACATTCGTGAGAGATTCCTCGGCAAGCTCG
>JACREK010000129.1 GCA_016218275.1 Candidatus Gottesmanbacteria bacterium
ATCATAAGCAGTTGTCACCTCCTTTTGGAGTAGAAAACGTTATCTCCATAACATTTTCATTGTGCCAACTGCTCTTTTTATTGTCAATCTAGCCTGTTACGAGTTTTGCACCAGAGACTGAACAGTTTACTTGTCAAGAGTAGTTTAGCTTTGGTATAATTGTTTTTACTCTTAGTAGAGGGCCGGTAGCTCAGCGGTAGAGCAGGAGCCTTTTAAGCTCTTGGTCACAGGTTCGAATCCTGTCCGGCTCACCAAATGGTTGTAAAACAGACCGAGAATTAGATTGATATAGCGTGCTAAACGGAACTTTCCATTTTAGCCCTATGATCTTTTTCTCGTCTACAACTATCGCTTCAAAGAACGCTTTATGGTACATATGGCGAGTTGGAGTATCAGAGTTTTTATAGAGTTTATAAAGGTCTCCTAAAACGTCAATCGTCTTATTTAAAGCCATATAATTTGCATTATTGTCGTCTTGTATTTCTTTTAGCCTCACATTGCTAAGGTCAAGATCACGCTGTATTTGCGAAAGCCTCCTATAACAAAGGTCTTTATCAATAAGTCCTTCAAGCCGGTCATCCAGCAACTTTTGCTGTTGTTCTTCCATTTTTGCAATTCTTTCTCTTATGCCCTTTCTTTCGTTACCAACTCCTTGCGTTCGGTTTTCTTCCATTTGTTGAATTTGAATTTTGGCCAGCGAAATTACGTCATCTGGTAATTTCATCTTCTTAAAAAGAGCCAGAACTTGCTTATAAATTACATGATCCGGTACCATCTTTTGATCGCAGTGTAAGCCCCAACGTGCGGCGGAACTGCAACGATAGTAGCTAAACCTTCCGTGTTTGTGGCTTTCGGCAACAAATCTTCTTCCGCATTTAGCGCAAAGTAAGACCCCTCTTAGCGAAAACTTATATTTATTATTTCGAGTGGTATTTTTACTTCGCAACGCCAAAACATCTTGAACCCTATAAAATAATTCAGGGGAAACTAAAGGCTCGTGAGTGCCCATCATTTCATGGCCGCCCCATTGCATCATCCCCATATAGAATTTATTTGAAAGGGTGTGTTTTACATTGCTTGGGGTAAGCAACCTATTAGTTCTAGTCCTAAATCCTATCTTCTTTAATTCATCAGCGATTGCATTTTTGGTAAATTTATTGGTGGCAAATAAACGAAAAATCTTTTGAATCATTGGACCGCGAATAGGGTCCACTTCTATTGTTTTTATTAAACTTCCATCTCCGTTTGGTTCTTTCTTATTGAAATACCCGAGCGGAGCACCTGTTGGCCAACGACCTTTCTTAAATGCCTGCGTCATACCCTTTTTAACCTCTTGCCCTAGATTAGCAGAATAGAACTCTGCAACGGAAGCCATGATATTTTCAAGTAGTTCTCCCGTAGGACTACCGTCAACCGGTTCTACGACTGAAAATAGCTGAATCTCGTGTTTTCTTAGAATAGTTTTTATGGCGGCATGATCGCCAACATTGCGGGCTAACCTGTCAAGTTTATGGACAATAATTGCATTGACCTCTTTGTCTTTCTTACAACGGCTAAGCAATTCCTGAAGCGCTGGACGATTTGCGCTTCTTGCAGATTCTCCGGCATCAGTGTAAACATCTTTTTGAGGGTCAACTTGCCACTGTTTCATCTCTGCGTATTTAAGGCAGGCTTCCTGCTGGGCGGGGATAGATAATCCTTTATCGGCCTGTTCATCTGTTGAAACTCTAAGATAAATTAAACAGCGCATATTATTTTTGATTTAATCCGTTAAGCCTAGACGAAACTTCATAAAATCTTCCGAAACTTTGAAATATTCTGCCAACTCGTATATATCCGTATTCTCTGATTCCGCCAGCAACTTTTGAGGCACTAAAAGATATGCCGCAAATCACTGCGCGATCCGCTCCTGCTTTTTGAGCGTCAAGTAATTATGGGTGGCAAAATAACAGTGATTGCCAACCCCCAAAAAATGATGTCCAAGGGCATGAGCGACTAGCTCCCGACGTTCGCAGGAAGGCAGACCTTTTTTTACGCCTATGCAGTCTCCTAAGTACGCTTCTTTTATCCGTCCTTCAAACTGCCATTCTTCAAGGTCAAGCCCTTCTATCTGCATGATTTTTTCAACGTCCACCGGGGCAGTCGAGATTTTGTTTTTTTCCAAAACCTCCTCAGCCCTTTTTAGGGCGGTGTTCATCGTTTCTTCTCTTGGCTATAATATAGTCTATAAAATCCAAGAGCGACTTTTTCTCCGCAGAGGTCATCTGCGGTACTTCTTTAAGCATTAAGGTAAAAGTTGCGTCTCTTTCGACTTTATCAAGGGTTTCTTCTAAATAGCCGACTTTCTGCATAAGCATTTCAAATTTAATGCGGTAAACATAAGCAAGAGCTTTCAGCTTAAATGGGGAGGGCGCGCTTACTTCCCCTGACTCTAAATTTCGAAGATAACCATGTGATACCGAACACTCGGCATCTAGGATTTTGCGCTTTATTAAATCGCTTACCGTGTCTTCAACATCACGCAAACTGTATCCTCTAGTCTCACGAATATATGCAAGGTATTCGCCAAAAGTCTTGAAGTCGTCCGGACTCTTTATGAGATTTTTCTTTAGTCTTGCCATAGGCTTTCTAGCTTTATTTTTAAGTTATCACACTAAATGGAAGTTGTCAATAGAAACGAGAAGAAAGTTTATTGACTAATCTTACAATAAGTTATAGATTGTAAGATATAAATGACAGAAAGAACCTCAAAAAAGACAATTTTTAACAACAAGCATAAGAGAGTAAACTTCGAACTTTTCGACGAAATAAGGCTTGTAAAAGGGCTTTCAAGATTAAAACTTGCCACAGAAGTTGAACTGTCCCCACAAACAGTAACGCGTGTTTTATCCGGCGGAGATTCAAGACCTTCAACAGTAAAAATAATCGGCGAATTTTTAGGCATTTCTGCAAGCGAGTGGTACATCAGCGTATCTAATAAGGAGAGTTAGTTTATGTTGGAACTCGAAGTAATCAAAAAATATTACCCAAACGCAACAGATGAGCAACTGAAAGGTATTCAGAAGTTTGTATATATGCTTTGTTGCGGACTCATGCAGTATTTCTATGGCGACAAGTGGGATGGCTAGCATGGATATAAAAATAGGAAAACCATTAGACGGAGAACTAATAATTAACTGGCCTTTCGGTGCTGATACTGACTGGTATTTGAAACAGTTTGGATATCCGCACAACGGAGTGGATTTTAGGGCGGCTGTCGGAACTTCGGTTTTAGCTGTTGACGACGGAACTATTTTATTTGATGACGATATTGCAGACGCAGACGGAATCGGAATTATTATCAAGCATGCTTGGGGTCAATCTTTATATTGGCACCTTTCCAAAAACACAGTGCGAATCGGTGAGCAAGTTACAAAGGGACAAGAGATAGGAAAAAGCGGAGCCACAGGTTTTATAACCGGACCCCATCTTCATTTTGGAATGAAAGTTCAAGGCGATGCGCCGGAAGGTATGCGAGGGTGGACAGACCCGATGAAATATCTCAAGGAGCCAACCGGAAGCGCCATTGACGAAGCAAAACTCGTCCGCCATTATCGCGTTCAGCCCAGAGATTCTCTTTGGAAAATAAGCGAGAAATTTTACGGAAACGGCAATCGTTGGAAGGAAATTTTCGAGGCTAACAAAGACCAGATCCAAAATCCGGATTTGATTTACCCAAACCAGATATTTGTTGTTCCTTAATCCTGTTTCTTTTGACTGCCCGCCGGCTCAGGGCAGGGGCTGGCGGGTGCTGAAAGGAAATACATTATGGGAGAACTTGAAGAATACGCCAAAGCCAACAGTCCGTATTTAATGCTCAAGCCCGGAGAATCCGCGGTGGGTATTTATTGTGGTTATAAAATGGTCCCTAATTTCAGAGATCCGGCTAAAGAAAACCCCCGCTACACAATCGAGATTGACGGAGAAAAAAAGCTGTTTACCTCCTCTGCTTCCCGAATTGCCTTATTCTTTGCCGAAGTAAAAGAGGGAGAGTTTATCAAAATTACCAAGATTAAACAGGGCGAAAGCGTCCACTACGAAGTGCAAAAAGTCAATGGAGACAACCCTACTTGGAATAAAGATAATCCAGAGATTACAGACGAAGATATTGAAGAAATTGACAAAAGCGCCAAGAAGAAAACTTAGACACTTCTGGCAGGTCGCTGGGGGTTTGTATGCCGGGTGCGACCAAAAGAGAGTGGTGCAATCCCCTCCGGGGGTCCCAAAAGGACTCTTTAAGACCCGACAGCCGTTCGGCGAGGAACTAACCCAGACGGGATAGGAAAGCTAAAACTTTCCTCGCAGGCGGTCTCCGAGCCTCATTTCGGCGTTAATGGGGTTAGGGGGACCGTTTGCAAAAAATCTACCCTCCGGGATAGAAAATAAAAAAACTTAGCGTTAAGCCTAACGTTAAGTTAAACAAAAAATAGAAATGATTTATTTATTTAATGATTGCTTATGACCAGTATTTTTATAATCGGCGACGATAAAAATTTTCAGCGCGGGCAGTATGCCCCTAATAACAGACAAAAGTATGTCCCGCGCAACATCGAAAGCCAATGGGAACAAGCACTTTAACAATCTAACGAAAGCTAGGCGCAAGCTCGAAAACAGGGCCAAACAGACGCTTTGACTTTTGTTTTCGGCGGCTGTTGCCCGCCCCCCGAGCGAAGCGCACGAGCCAAAAAGAGGGGGCGCGCAAAGACAACCCTTCACGACTTATAAGAGATTTGGCGCCGCGCCCCCGACCACCTAAGCGAGCCCTAAAAGAAACTTCGTTTTAGAAAGAAGGGCGAGCGCCATAGGGATCAGATTACGGTTCGGCGCACGGGCAAAGCGGTTGAGTTTCCA
>JACREK010000130.1 GCA_016218275.1 Candidatus Gottesmanbacteria bacterium
CTTCAGCTTTTCGAAAAAAAGAATGTAACTTAAAGTAGGTAGGACATCAGACAATGGCGGAGACGGACCCATGATAAAATTTGAGTCGGTTAATGGCCTTTTCAGATGCCATAAACCCGCATTGAAATGATATGTAAAATCCCAGGTGACTCCGTAATCGTTGATTGTTGCAATATTTACAGAGAGAAAGATGATTATTATCAGAAATCCCAAAATTGTCGTAAAGTGACGTTTAAAATATTTCATGAGTGAGTAAATAATTCCAGTACAGTTTTTGAGTAATCAACAAACATGGGAATAAATTTAGATTTACTTTGTCCAGCAACGCGATTTTTATAAAAAACAGGGATTTCTTTAATGTGCAGATTGTTTTTATGGGCAAAATAAAGAAGCCGTATGAAATAATCCCCATACCCTTTAAATATTGCGTCGTAACTGAATTTTATTAATTTCTCCCTCTTAATAAGAAAAAAACCGCTCAGATTATCAAAAGTATTCAGTCTGAGAATCAGTCTAATTATCAAATTGTAGAGATAACTTGATACGAAACGGATTTTATTTTCCATTCCGCCGCCTTTTATATATCTGGAGCCAACTATAAGATCCAGCTTACCGACATTTTTTATCATTGTAGGAATATCGGCTGGATTATGATTAAAATCCGTATCCATAACTAAGATAAAATCTCCCGCGGATTTTTCAATGCCAAATCTGACAGCTTTTGCCAGCCCTTTATCTTTTTTTCTTTGGAATAATCTAATTTTATTCTGATTGTTAAAACTTTTTTTGACTAATTCGGCAGTACCGTCAGGGCTGTCGTCATCTACCACTATGATTTCATATAAATGTTTTGAAAGATTTCTGCAGATTTGATTAATCAACTGAATTATATTCCCAGCTTCATTATATGTGGGCAGAATGACACTTATCATATGATATTCTTTCTAGTTTCTGATATTATATGTTTTGTACTTCTTCCGCAATCACCTATGTTTTTAAAAATTGCATTTATATCATATTGGTCATGTCCTTTGACAAAAGTAGGAGTATTGGCTTCGGGGGGAATGAATATTTATGTGCTGAGTCTGGCTAACTATTTGGGTAAATTGGGCCATAAAGTGGATATCTATACCCGTGTTCATAAGGAAAACGATGAAAAAATACTTCAGACCAACAAAAATGTAAGGATTATTCATCTTGCCGCGGCAAATATCAAAGATACAGACTTTTTCAGCTATAAAGTTCAACTGTTTATAAAGAAATCCAAATTGAAATATGACATTCTGCACACCCATTATTTTTATTCGGGATTAATCGGATTGGAATTAAGAAAAAGACTCGCAATACCACTGCTCTCTACTTTTCATAGTTTAGGTAAGACCAAAGAATTGTATGTTGGTATACGAGATGCGTTTAGGATCGATGCAGAGAAAAAAATAGTTAGTAAAGCCGATGGGATAATTGCTTCTACAGAGTTGGAAAAAAGTGATTTAATGGAAAGTTATAAAGGAGAAGGTAAGAAAATTTTTGTCCTTTCTCCAGGAGTTAATCATCATCTCTTTAAACCTAAGAATAAAGTTTTATCCCGTTTGAAACTGAATTTGCCGCTTAAACCAAAAACAATATTATTTGTTGGCAGAATCGATCCTATAAAAGGAATAAGTTTCTTGATAGAGGCAATTGTCAAACTTACTCGGCAATACAGGACATTTGAAAAGAACTATAGAGTACTTTTAATTGGTGGTGATATTTCAAGCAGTATTTTTTGGGCTAATAGCGAGGTAAAAAAAATCAAGCAAATGATTCTTTCCAAGAATCTAGAATGTTGCATCAAGTTTATCGGCAGTCGTCCCCACCATCTTCTTCCTGATTATTATTCTGCTTCTGACGTATTGGTTGCGCCTTCGCTTTATGAATCTTTTGGATTGGTGGTTTTGGAGGCTATGGCAAGTGGAGCTTGTGTTTTGGTTTCCCGTGTTGGTGGTTTAAAATATCTGGTAAAAGACAAAGTTAACGGTAGGTTTTTTGAGAATGGTGATGTTATTTCCCTGTCTGATATACTTTGGAAGCTGTTGAATAATAAAAAGGAAAGATTGAGGCTGGGCAGTAATGCATTTGTATCAAGTCAGAGGTTTTGCTGGGATATCCAGGCAAAGAAAATGGAAGATGTGTATAAACGCTTTTTATAATTATGAAAACTGTAATTTTTTTTATCCGACACGGCCAGGTACATAACCCTAAAAGTATTATTTATGGAAGACTTCCGGGATTTTCCTTATCTGCTGAAGGAAAAACAAGAATTAAAGAAATTGCCGAAGAATTGAAAGAGGAAGGAATAGAATATCTTTATACCAGTCCTATGCTTCGTGCGCGGCAGACAGCTGCAATTATCGGTAAAAAATTGGGTCTTGTAGCGAAAGTTTCCCGGTTGCTGATAGAGACAAATCTTATTATTGCCGGAATACCGCTTTCAGTTTTTAAAAGTAAGATCCAGCCGAAAATATATGACCCTCAATTTATCCGTAAAGGGCAAGAAAGTATAGAAGCACAAGCAAAAAGAATGTTGAAGTTTGTGCATCTTATGGAAAAGCGCCATAGAGGAGGAAAAGTTGCAGCTGTTTCCCATGGAGATCCGATTATGATATTGAAAGCTGCCATACTGGGAGCAAAATTTACTTATAAATATAAAAAAGAACATTATCTGAAACCCAGCTATTTTGCAGTTTTGACAGCTGAAAACGGACGGTACATTTGGTCGTGATAATCATATAAGATAAAATGAGGGTGGGACATTATTCCCACCCTCATCCTGAGCGACCCAGCTAAGCTGGGGAGTCGAAGGATCTCACATAATATGAGAGATCCCTCGGCCTTGCTGGCCTCGGGATGAAGCTGGGGCAATTATGCCCCACCTTCAGATAAAATATATAAGTATATGATACGGAAAGAGCGATTATTTTTTATCTTCGCAAGCGGCATCTCTGCGGTAATTTTTGTCTTTCTGTCTTACTTAGTAAATAAAGATGTATTTCGCGCGGTTGATTATAGTCTGATGGTGAATTTACAAAGACTGATAAGTCGCGGTTTCGATATTCCTTTTTCAATCTTATCGCTTCTCGGTTCCACAGAAATCACGCTTGTCATATTCGGCATTATTTTTATTGTGGTTTTACTTAGGAAAAGACACTTTTTCTTGGGATTGTTTCTTTATTTCTTTATTTTTTTTGCGGAACTGCTGGGCAAAATATATATCAATAATCCTTTACCTCCCAAAATATTTAACAGGTATGCGCTTAATTTTCATTTTCCCAGCGGTTCACTAGTGGAAACGCATTTTTCTTTTCCATCAGGTCATATGGCAAGGACCTCTTTTTTGGCAATAATATTGTTGATTTTTATCCTCTGGTCCAAAAGAAAAAGATGGCAGAAGATATTTTCGACGATACTCATAAGTTTATTTCTTTTAGCTGTTTTTATCAGTAGAATTTATCTCGGTGAGCATTGGTTATCCGACGTTTTAGGCGGACTAGTTTTAGGTACAGGGATTGCTTTTGTTTCATTAAGTTTTTGGTAAGCGAAGCTTTATATATGAGTACAGACATTTCAATAAAAATTCACAATTTTATTAGAGAGTATTCAGAGATGAATATAGATGGGATAGTTATAAGTTGTCCTTATTGGATGAATCGACTTAAGGAAGGTAAAGTGGTTTTGCGAGGCTTTGCAAATGGTAAAGGAGAAGCATCAGAAATCCGTGAAGAAATCATTAGGAGACTTCAAAAATTACCGCCGGAATTACGTTTTCCTTTGACACCATCAAATCTGCAAAAATTTGCCAGACGTGAAAGAATTGGTATTGATTGTTCCGGTTTTGCTTATCGCATCTTAAATCAGTTGGTGTATTTAAAATATAAGAATATTCACATTAATACTCTTGAAGAAATATTTTCTGGAGGTATCAATAAAACCAATGTCCGGACATTAACCGGTTTAGATTATTGTGTGAAAGTAGATGAAATATTAGATTTTCAACTGGGAGATATGGTTCGGTTGTGGGGTGGAAAGCATGTAGCAGTTATTTTGGACGCTACTGGTAGCAAAGTAGTTTATGTTCACTCGTCACATTTAAGTACTCAAACTCAGGGTGTCCACTTGGCAGAGATAAAAATAGTAGATAGTAGTAAATCTTTAGCACAGCAAGAGTGGTTGGAAAAAACAAGAACAGGAGAAAATTTTGGCATGAAATATTTCCATCCCGACAAGGGAGATGGGGTATATAGACTAAAAATTTTTAACTGAGATTTTTGTCATCGCGAGCGAAGCGTGGCGATCCCCGATCTAGTCGGGGATTGCTTCGTCATTTTATTCCTCGCAATGACAATTAATCAAGATGAAAGATTTATTAGAGAGTTTACAGAACAAATCAATTCATATTGTCGGCGTCACGGGAGCAGAAGGCAGCAGTATATTAAGGTTTCTTCTCAAACATCATGTCAAAAATATCACGGCCCACGATTTTTTGAAAGAAAAAACAATCGAAAAAAGTTATAAGCTTTGGCATAAGGGTATATCCACGGACAAGAGAAATAAAAATTTCCGGAAATTTGTTTCTGATTTAAAGCTGGTTAAATTTTATTCGGAAAATGACTATTTGAAAGATATTTTAAAGGCAGAAATAATCTTCGTTCCTCAATCTTGGCGGCTTTACAAGGAAAATTTTCCTCTTTGGGAAGCAAAAAAAGAAAATATTCCTTTTTATTCTCTTACCAGATTATATCTGGAGTATTCAAAAGGACAGGTGATTGGTGTAACCGGTACAGTGGGAAAAGGAAGCGTGGCTAATTTATTGGTGCAAATTTTGAAAAAAAGTTTGCCCTATGGAAGACAGGTCTATTTTGCGGGAAATGAGACATGGATGGGGCAGCTTGCCGATAAACTGGATGAAATGAATTTAAGCGATATTCTGGTTTTGGAGATTTCTCATCGCCAGCTTTTGGACGGATTTGACAAAGCGCCGCATATAATTATTTTTACCAATCTTTATCCCAATCATTTAGATGAGCTAACTTGGGAAGAATACAAGAGGTTAAAACTTTCTCTTCTGCAGTCTCAAAAAGATACAGATTTGGCAGTTATCAATTACGATATTGAAGAATTGAGAAAAATAGTTCCTCAATTAAAATCAAAAGTATTTTATTTCAGCGGTAAAGATAAATTAATGAATATGAAAAGTGTTCAAGATATCTATCAGTATTTTATGGATAATAATAGTATTCATTATTTGGATAATATTATGGCCGCAGCAACAGCAGCAACTTTGTTGGGTATCGATAAAAAAGTAATTGTCCGGCAGCTGAAAACTATAAACAGCCTTCCTGCGAGGTTAGAATTGCTAAGTAAGGTTTCCGGGGTAGAGATTTTTAATGACATCAAAAGCACAACTCCCTGGGCTACAATCGCCGCAGTATCTAAATTATCTCCCAATGTCATTTTAGTTTGCGGGGGTCGGACAAAAGGA
>JACREK010000126.1 GCA_016218275.1 Candidatus Gottesmanbacteria bacterium
ATTGGACGCGGAATGAGGGCAGAAAAGATAAGAACTTATAATTTCCCGCAAAACAGAGTTACAGACCATCGGATAAACAAAAGCTTCCATAATTTGGAGGAAATCGTGGATGGAAAATTAGACAAAATACACGTCATTCTCCAGAGTTTTCTCCAACAGTAATACTTAACGTTGTGGTTTTTCCTTCCCTCCAGACTTCAACCGCAGTTCTTTCCCCTACTTTTTTCTCGGCAATTACTTTTGTCAGTCCCCCATCCTGATCTGTAATCTTTTTTCCATCTATTTTGGTAATTATATCTTCATTCTGCACTCCACCTTTTTCAGCCGGACTGCCTTCTACTACTTCCTGTACATAAGCACCTTCCGGAACATCATTCAGAAGCGCCAAATCACGGGTTATCATCTTATAACGCACTCCTAAAAACGGCCGCTCGAATTTACCGCCGCTTTTATTAAATTGAGCTAAAGCATCTTTCATGATATTTATAGGGAGAGCAAAACCGATATTTTGTCCCTCCGATGATACTGCGGCATTCACACCAATCACCTGGCCAGAGGAGTTCAGCAGCGGACCGCCGGAGTTACCGGGATTAATAGCTGCATCAGTCTGAATCACATTATCAAGCCTTTCCACAAACCCCTCAAATGGACTTCCGGCCGTGATTCCGCGTCCTAAACCTGAGATTACTCCAACTGTTACCGTATTTCGAAATTCTCCAAGAGCCGTACCTATGGCAATCGCCATCTGACCTACTTTCAATTTTGACGAATCACCCATGGTCACAGGTGTAAGACCAGAAGCGCCAATTTTAATGATAGCCAAGTCATTACTCGGATCTCGGTAGATTTTCTGCGCTTCGTAGGTTTTGTCGTCTTTGGTGACAATTTTATATTTTGCATTCGTATCGGAAACGACATGTTTATTGGTCACTATCAAACCGTCACTTGTCACAATGAAACCGGTTCCAATATCCTGTTCCACTTTCTGCGATTGACCTGGTTGTCTTTGGCGGAAAATATTAAAAGGGTCGGAAGGATCTATCTCAAAAATTCTACTCAAAGACCTAGTTTTAACTATGGATACGGTCACAACAGAAGGAGAAACTTTATCCACAACATCGGTAATGACAGATTCTTCACTGGCTATCTTCACTTTTTCAGCTCCTAAACCGCTCGTACCTTGTGATGTTTTGGGGAAATATTTTCCAATGGTATCCCAATTGAAACTAAGATTTCCAAAAGACGCACCAAAAGAAAGAAGAATAATGAGTAAAAGAAAAAGAATTATGATGCGTTTCATAAAATAACAGGAGTTACGCAGTGAATTTTAATTCAGATTGTCATTGCGAGCCCCGAAGGGGCGTGGCAATCTCTTGACTTGTTCAAGCACTTACAGTGTAAACTCGCATCCGCGAGAGATTGCTTCGTCACGCATTATCATGCGCTCCTCGCAATGACAGGTTGCTTAAGTCCTGTAAGATATTAAGTAAAGAATTTTTCTTTTATCACCTAATATCTTAATATCCTAATATCTTAATATCTATCTTGTCAATACTTCAACCGCTTTTTCAAGTTGTAAATCATCTCCCTTGGTTTCATCATTGACCACTTTGATATCCGGCTCAACGCCTGTGCCGTTTATCCACTTTCCACTCGGAAGCAACCATTTGGAAGTCGTGATATGGATACCAGCTCCGGCAGACAGCTCCTGCGCTTCCTGCACGCTGCCCTTTCCAAAAGATGTTTCGCCGACTGTTTTTGCCCTGCCGCGCTCACTTAATGCTCCGGCTACAATTTCGGCGGCAGATGCCGAACCTTTATTCATCAGCACAACCAGCGGGATATCAGTTAATCTTCCTTTTCTATTTACCGAAAGCGTTTGCCTGCCTCCCTGTGCAGTCTCTTGTATCACTACCACTCCGTCTTTCAAAAATTCCGAAGCGATAAATACTGAACCGGTTAAATAACCTCCGGGATTGTTACGCAGATCAAATATTAATCCTTTCATTGTTCCATTGTTTAATTGCCTGCCCTGAGAGGAACCGAAGGGTTTCATTGTTGCATTTATCTCATCCACTGCCTTATTCCATTCATCCGTCGTCTGATCCCCAAACCTACTTAACTTTAAATAGATAACTTTTTCGCAATCAGAACATTCTTCTTTTTCCATTTTCCATTTTCCATTTTCCATTTTCCATTTTTTTACCTCCCATTCTACGGAAGCTACTTTAATTTCCTCCCTGACTACCATAATCTCCGCACTTTGTGAAGCATCTTTGTGTACAACGGTCAAGTTAACTTTGCTTCCCTTTGGTCCTCTGATTTTTGAAACCGCTTCCGGAAGCGTCCAATTGTTTGTTTCAATGCCATCAACTTTTATAATCCAATCGCCGGAGCGGATTCCTGCTTTTTCTGCAGGAGTATCTTTAAGCGGAGCAATCACAATAATTTTTTTGTCTTTAATTCCCAGTTGCACGCCAATTCCTTCCAGCTTTCCGCCCAAATCATCCTTTGCCTCCTTGTTCTGATCAGGCGAAAGAAATACGGTATAGGGATCGTCCAGAGAATTCACCATTCCTGAAATCGCGCCATAAACCATCTTTTGTGGATCCAATGCTTTTTTATCGATATAATAGCGAGAAAGTCTTTCCCAAACATCCCAGAAAAGATTAAAATCAATTTGTTTAGGTATGGTAGGAATTTTATTGACAATCTCTGAAGGTATGGGCAGAGAACGTAAACCAAAAGAAGAAGCATTGATACCTAAACCAAAACCAATAACAAAAAGTGAAAGTCCTAAAATAACATTGCGTAAGGTTTTCAAAGACATAAAAAAATAACCCAATAAATACCAATAACCCGAATAACTACCAATATTAAATCAATATACAAATAAGCAAATACTACAAATATACAAATGAATGATTAAATAAAAGAATGAATTAATTTATTAAATCATTTAATTTATTTTCTCATTCATTGGCTTATTGGTCGGATTTGTTTATTGGGTTATTGGATAATTGGGTTATTGGGTTATTCTAATATCACTATCTGCTTCTCCCTTGGTCTTAACCAGACCTTTTCCGAAACAAAAGATATCAAGTGACTGAAATTTTCTTCACTAACTGCTATCCAGGACAATTCTCCCTCAGCTAAATTTTTCAGAGTGATAATTCCTGCGGCCCCCAACACTTCCAATTTCACAACCGTTTCCGGAAGAAGCGATTTGCAGAGAACTATGCATCCTTCCGCATCATCTTCTGTATCAAGAACGTTCTTTCCGCCCTCAATATAAATTAATTTCCCTACCCTCTCTGCTCCCTCTCCCTTTTCTCCTTTCAAACTCCGGCCGTTTACTTCTATCTCAATTTGATGCGGTGTTACTTTTATTATTTTACCAGAAACCGGTAAACTAATTTTGCGTGATTTTGCACTCTCTAAAACCAATGTCAGTGTGCCGTTTTTTAAGTCGATTTCTTTCAGAAGCCCTTCATGGGGTGATTTGAGTATTGAACAAGACAGTAAACTCTTTTTTTCCGCCAGAACTTCTCCCAGAGCTACTTTTTCTCCGACTCTTTTTTTCAGATATTTAGCAATCTTTGCTGCTTCAATCCGTAAAATCTGGGCAACCGGAATTATCTCTGTCTTTTCATCTGTAGGAATTGCTAAAATCGGTGTCCCGGGACTCACTTCATCGGAAACGTCAACTAAAGTGTGTGCATTTTTGACAATTGCAATACTTGCGGTTGCTTTCATTTAGGAGGGTCTGACAATATATGGCAAAAGAGCCAAAAATCTTGCCCTTTTTACCGACATCGACATCAATTTTTGATGTTTTTGACAAACGCCATTTTGAAGTCTCGGCGTAATTTTGCCTCTCTCTGTAACACAACGTTTTATTGTCTCTACGTCTTTGTAGTCAGGTTCAATCTGCTGTTTGCAAAAGAAACAGTCACGAATCCTTTGTATCCTTCTTCTGGTAGGTCTAAATGTTCTTCTCACATTCGCTCCTTTCAGTCGCTCAGTGTAAACATATTCGCTCCCTTCGTCGCTGATGCTCCTCAGGGTAAACCTTTCTGTCGCTCAGTGTAAACATTGTTTAAAATGGGATATCATCAGGCGTAATATTTTCATCTACCGGCGACTCTTTTGGTACTTCTGCAGTTTCTTTTTTCTCAGCGTCACTTTTGGCAGCATCTTTTTTTTCTGACTTCTTGGCTTTTTTCGTATCATCACTTGCAGCAGGCGGATTGCTAACAACAGCTGAAGGAGATACTTCTTCCGCAACAACTGCCGGTTCAACCGGTGTAACCTCACCCTCTCTGACTACTCTTTTGGAGTCAAGAATTATCATATCTTCAATCACAATTTCAGTTGTCGTATGCTGTGCGCCATCTTGCCCCGTCCAGGAGTGGGTTGCCAGTCTTCCCTCAACGTAAACTTTTCGGCCCTTTGCCAGAAGCTGGGCGCATAATTCCCCTAATTTATTCCAGGCGACAATTCTGTGGAATTCCGTTGCTTCTTTGGTTTCGCCTGATTGAGTAGTCCAGCTTCGATTCGTTGCCAAACCAAATGTGCAAACAGCAGTTCCTGCGGGAGTATAACGGAGTTCCGGATCGCGGGTAAGATTTCCGATTAAAGTAACTTTATTCAAAGATCGATTTGCCATATCTTATTCTCCTTTCTTTGCCTTCTTCTCTTTTTTGGCAGGTTCAAGTCTGACCAATAAATATCTTAAAACATCCTCATTCAGTTTAAGTCTGTTGCTGACTTCCGCAACCTCCTTTCCTTCTGCATCTGCCGTCAATAAATAATAATTGCCCTCTTTTTCTTTCTTTATCGGATAGGCAAATTGCCTTTTTCCCCAATCTTTGACATCTGTCTGGCCGGAGGTTTTCAGAAGTTTTTTTAATTCTTCAATAGTTTTTTTCCTATTGTCTTCAGATACGCTCGTTTTAAATATCAGCACCAATTCATACGGATTCAGCACATTCGCTCCTTTCTGCATTTACCCTGAGGAGCTTTGCTCCGAAGGGCTCAGTGTAAACATGTGTGTCAGTATAGCATAAAGGAAAGAAATTTAAAATAGGAATTATTCTTCAAATGATTCAGAAGACGGAGGGGGTTGCGTATAATCAGACGGTGGTCTATAAAGCACTCCAGGTTCAGCAGATTCTCGCGTCATTCCCTCTAATACCTGTTCTAAATCATCTGCATCTATATCTGTACTTTGTGGTTTTGGATCTAAGAGCCTGTTTGAATACTCATCATTGTCATCCCGACCAAGCGAAGCGCGTGGAGGGATCTCTCGCAAATGCGAGATTTTCTCGGACAAGCTGAGAGATTCCTCGACTGCGCTCGGAATGACAGTTTCCAAACAGGCTCTAAGACTTCAGCTGACATAATAACGACTTTATATTAATCAGAATTTCCTTGGCTGTCAATGAGTTTTTTAATGAAAATATTACTAATAATGATTGGTCCGCCGGGAGTATCTTGGACGCTGTAGCCTTTCTCAGCAATTACCTCTCTAACTCTATCTGATTCTTTAAAATTTCCTTGCCTTCTGTATTCTTCTCTTTTTTTAACTAGCTTATTTATCTCCTCCGGTATTCTTAATTCCTGATTCTTAACTCTTAATTCTATATTTTTCAAATCCAGTCCCAATACTTCGTCAAAAAGAAGCAATAAATCATATTTATCCTCAGAAGGAATGTTACTTTTTACCACTTTCCAAACGACACTTAGTCCTTGGGCGGTATTTAAATCATCATTTATTGCTTGAGTGAATTCATCCCTAAATTTATTAATCTTATCTAGTTTTTCTTCTGATAAAGCTGATCTCTCCGCAATCTGAGATTTGCCTGCCTGCCGGCGAGGCAGGAGATCTGAGATCTGAGATTTTAAACTATCGTATGCGGTTTGTGCGGCTTTCATCGATTCCCAAGTGAAATTCAATTGGGTCCGGTAATTTGCGGTCAAGTATAGATAACGAAGAGCAAGTGGCGAAAACCCTTTTTCTTCCAAGTCTTTCACCCGGTAATAATTCCCCAAAGATTTGCTCATTTTAGCTCCGTCCACCAGCAAATGATCGGCGTGCAACCAATATTTTACAAATGGTTTTCCCGTTGCCGCCTCGCTTTGGGCAATTTCGTTTGTGTGGTGAATAGGAACATGATCTACTCCGCCGGTATGAATATCGATTGTATCTCCCAGATGCTTCATCGCCATCGCCGAACATTCTATATGCCATCCCGGAAAACCGCGGCCATATGGGCTATCCCATTCCATTTGTCTTTTGACATCCGGGGGGGTAAATTTCCACATAGCAAAATCAGTCGGGTACTTCTTGCCTTCAACTACATCAACTCTGGCTCCCGCTTTTAGAGTCTTTTGCAGTTTTTCAAATGTTTGGCCTGTCAATTTGCCGTAATCAGGAAGCTTAGAGGTATCAAAATAAATTCCATCTGCTAACTTATAAGTGTAATCTTTTTCTTCTAATTTCTTTATTAAATCAATCATCTCCTTAATATAATCTGTGGCTTTACAAATAATTTCCGGCCTTTTGATATTCAGTTTATCCAGCATGAGGAAAAAATCATCGGTATAAAATTTAGCAATTTCCCATACTGTTTTTCCTTCCCGCTTGGCACCCTTTTCCATCTTGTCTTCTCCACTATCGCTGTCGGAAGTCAGATGTCCCACATCGGTGATATTCATCACCCTTTTAACTTTATAACCGTTAAATTCCAAAACCCGCTGCAGGACATCGGCAAAGATATAGGTTCGGGCATGACCGATATGGGCAAAGTCATAGACGGTAGGGCCACAGGAATAATAGCCGACGTTGGGTGGATTTAACGGCTGGAATTCCTCGATTTTATGAGTAAGAGTGTTATATAAGCGAAGCATAATAAATCCTGAATTCAAAGCACTAAATCACAAATAAATCCAAAGCACTAAATACAAAAACATTTTGAATTTTTTTCATAATTATCCAACCTTTGTATCCTTTACCAAACCTTCAAATCCTTTCCCAGCTATTTTTCTTTTACCAAAAAGCATACCTCTTGGCTGCTTCCCGGCAGGTGTAGCCATTGGTTGCGGCTGTTTTTTCTGTGCCTCAACTGCCTGTGCCTTTTTCTTCTCTTCTTCCTGAATGGTTGCTTCATATGGCCGCAAGCCCGGCGGTTTCTGCTGTGGTCTCATATGAACTGGCATGGTAGTAAGGAGTTTTTTCCTTGTTTCATCCAGCTTTTTCTGATCCTCCTCGGTTAACTCCTTCTTCTTTTTTTCCAGTTCTTCGGAAGAAACAGAACTTAGGTTTTGCAGATAATCGCTCAACTCATCTTTTTTACCTGCCTTTTGTCCTAACGCTTGTTCCACAATAGCGCCGGGAGAAACAGTATCGGCAATCTGTTTGGCGGAATCTTTGACTGCCTCAAATCCACCTGTAATGATTTTTTTCAGTTTACTATCAGTCATAATAACTTTTTGTCATTCCGAGCTTGCCGAGGAATCTCTCAGCTTGTCTGAGTTCTCATTCGAGAGAGATTGCTTCGTCGCCTCCGCTCCTCGCAATGACAGCCGATTAAAAGAACCCGAGTTTCACTTTTGCCTCTTTGCTCATCTTTTCCGGTGTCCATGGCGGGTCAAAAGTCAACTCCACATCTACATCTTTTACTCCTTTGATCTTTCTTAGCTCCTGTTTTACCGGTTCGACGATCAATTCAAACAAAGGACAACCCATGGTGGTTAAAGTCATCAATACTTCCACATTTCCCTTTTTGTCGGACTTTACATTATAGATAAGCCCTAAATCTACAATTGAAATATCCAGTTCCGGATCGGGAACATTTTTAAGTTGTTTGATTAGTGTTTTTTTAGATAACATATTATTAAAATCCTAAATCCCAAGCACCAAATCCCAAATAAATCCAAAGCGCTAAATTCAAAACGTTTCGAATTTTGAATATTTGAATTTTGATATTGTTTGGAACTTAGAATTTTGGATTTTGGATTTTTTCATACTTAGTATTCCCTCCTTCCCTCCAATGCTTTTGATAATGTCACCTCATCGGCATATTCGATATCCGCTCCGACCGGCAGCCCGTGTGCCAGTCTTGTAATTTTGACTTTTGTCCCGATCAAATCGGGATGACTTTTGAGTTCACGTCTAATGTACATCGCCGTTGCCTCTCCTTCAATATTGGAATTGGTGGCAAGAATAATTTCCTTTATTTTGCCCCCTTTCACGCGTTCCAGCATCTCCGCTATTTTTATCTCATCGGGTCCGATATTATTTAAGGGATTGATACAGCCGTGAAGTACATGATAAACACCTTTATATTTTCCGATTTTTTCCATTGACAGGATATCTATCGGCTGCTCCACTACGCAAACTACCCCCTCATCTCTTTGGGGACTTGAACAAATTACACAGGGGTCGCTCTCCCCTATATTGAAACACTTGGAACAATAAACTGTTGAATTTTTGAGATTTTTGACTGATTCGCCAAATTGATCTAATTGGGCTTGCGGAACATGCAAAAGATAAAAGGAAAGCCGGGAGGCGGTCTTGGGACCGATACCGGGAAGTTTCTCAAAAGACTCGATAAGTTTTTCAATTGATCGAGGAAGAATTCTCATAACATCCTTGTCGTCATTCCGAGCAAAGCCGAGGAATCTCTCTAAATCTTTTTTTATGAGATCCTTCGACTCCCCCGCACTTAGCGGGGTCGCTCAGGATGATCCCGATAAAATATGCCATCGGGATCATTTTATCATCTTTTTCATGGCAGCGGCAATCGTTGAAGCGATGGGGAAAATAGAAAGCTTGGTAAATTTTCTGTCATCGGGAACAGGTATGGTATCGGTCACCCAAACGCAATCGATAGGACTATCCTGTAAAATCTTATCCGCTCCGCCGACAAAATCCGCATGTGTAGCAACAGCTATAACCTGTTTGGCTCCTTTTTCTTTCAAAAGATATGCGGCATTCACCAAAGTTCCGCCGGTAACAATGACATCATCGACAATAATGGCGGTTTTATCTTTAACATCTCCCACCACTTTCATGGAAAGAATCTTATGTGCGGTATTCAAATCTCTTTTTTTCTCAATTAAAGCAAGAGGCAGGTCAAGAGTTTCGGCAAAGCTCTGCGACCTTTTCAGAGCTCCGGCATCGGGTGTAATCACGACTACATCTTTTTTAATTTTCTCTATTTCAGACTGAAACACAGATAGTCCTGATACATGTACGACAGGAATTTCGAAAAATCCCAAAATTGTTTCATTGTGGAGCTCAACCGTAATCAGCTTGTCAAAACCGACCGACTCTATAAGTTTGGCAACCACATGAGCCGATAAACACTCGCCCGGCCGATGAACTCTGTCTTGTCTGGCATAACCATGGTATGGAAGAACAGCAATCAATTTTTTGGCCTCGCCCCTTTTCGCCGCATCACCCAAAAGCAAAAATTCCATCAAGTGCTCGTCAACCGGATTGGAAAGGGATTGGATTATGAAAACATTTTTATCTTCGACATCTTCTTCAAGCCGGACTCGGCATTCGGAATCGGCAAAACGGATAATCTCGGCTTTATTCAAAGAGGTGCCCAATTCTGAAGCTAACTTTTGGGCAAGGGGCAAATTGGAATTTCCGGAAAAAATCATCGCCTTTTTATTATGTAATTTTTTCACGTCTTTTGCAAGACCTCACCTCACCTGACCCACCTGCACTTTGCGATTTAGCTTCAGTTAATCCGTCATCTCGACCGACCGAAGGGAGTGGAGAGATCTTCTTTAATAGGTCTAATGGTTAATTTCAAGGCCGAAATGTTTATAATCCTTAAAGTGTGGAAGA
>JACREK010000128.1 GCA_016218275.1 Candidatus Gottesmanbacteria bacterium
AGTCCAAAAAAAATTAATGAGAGCGTAATTCTGGGAGAAGTAGAAAATTTATTATCCAAAAATTGTCCCAGAAGTGCGCCCCCCGCAATCGGTAAGGAGATGGAAAAACCCAACTCAGAAGCAAGAGAGATCATCGCCAAGAATCTAGATCTTGCCTTTTGTTCATCTTCTTTTGGTTTCTCTTCTTCTTCTTTCTCTTCCAAAAATTTATCTTTGGTAAACTGCAAAACCTTTTTCTTCCTTACCACTTCCTTATTTTATCCGCACAGTAGTCTTTTAGTCAAGAGGTTTTACATCGTCAACAATCACCGATAATCTCTCTTCTCTCTCGTTAACCTTTCCTTTTACCAATATAACTTTGTCTCTAACCCATAAATTTTTTGTTCTTTCAAAAACACTGGGAAAGACTACTAATTCTATGGTTCCCGTCATATCATCCAGCTTGACAAAAGCCATTTCACTATTGGTGCTTTTAGTAGTAATTTTTTTTATTTGAGTGATTAACCCGCCGATAATAACTTGACTACGGGATAGGGTAAGACTTACTATTCTATGTGTCACTCTTTTCTCCAGTTTTTCTAAATAGTTGGTTAAAGGATGTTCCGTCAGATAGAATCCTAAAAGTTCCTTCTCAAAAAGAAGCAGCTCTTCCTTTTCCAATTCTTCGATATCGACAAAAGTATCTTTTATATCCACTTCCTCATCCATGGTAAAAAGACTACCCTGTCCGTCTGCCTCATGACGCTTTTTCTGATGAATTCTTTCCACAATTTGAGAAAAAGAGGCAAGAAGTGCAGCCCGTTTGCCAAATTTATCAAAAGCTCCGGCTTTAATCAGACTTTCCAAAGTTTTTCTGTTGACTTTCCCCAAGTCGACTCTACTGACAAAATCATTAAAAGATTTAAAATCTCCTTCTTTTTCACGAGCAGATAAAATTGAGTCAATTGCCGCAGTGCCTACATTTTTGATTGCGGATAAACCAAAACGGATGCTTCCAAAGTTATTTTTGTCCAAATTTTCTATAGTAAAATCTACATCAGAATGACTAATGTCAGGTGGCAGAAGAGGTATCTTCATTCTCCGGCATTCCAATATTGCCGCAGATATCTTCTCATCACGGGATGGTCCAGAGGCGCTTCTGCTTTCGGCAGCAAGAACTGATGTCATAAACTCCACCTTATATTTTACTTTCATATAAGCGGTTTGATAGGCAATCAAAGCATAAGAGGCGCTGTGGGCTTTATTGAAACCGTAGCCTACGAATTTTTCGATTAAAGAAAAAATATTTTCTGCTACTTTTTGGGAATATTTATTCTTGATGCAGCCGTTTATAAACTTCACTTTTTCTTTTTTCATCGCTTCCGGCTTTTTTTTACCGATTGCCATTCTCAACTTATCAGCCTCAACCATTGAGTATCCGGCCATTCTATTGGCAATCTGCATACACTGTTCCTGATAAACTGCAATTCCATAAGTTTCTGCAAGAACAGCTTTGAGTGCCGGGTGAGGATATTTAATTTTTTTGGGATTTTCTTTTGCCTCTATAAATGAAGGAATCCAATCCATCGGCCCGGGCCGAAATAGGGCAACCATGGCAGAAATATCGGAAAATTTAGTCGGCCGCAAATCTCTTGCCAGTCTCCTCATACCCGCCGACTCCAGCTGAAAAATTCCGGTTGTTTCTCCGGATGATATCAGGTTATAAACTTCTCTATCATCAAGGAGAATAGATTGTAAATCTATATCAATACCTCTTGTCTCTTTCACAAAACGGATGCAATTTTCAAGGATGGTAAGGTTTCGCAGTCCCAAAAGATCCATCTTCAGAAGACCAACACCTTTCCCGTCAGCCGCATTGAGATCCAGACAATACATGTCGTATTGAGTGATAATTTTTTGGCCTTTTGTCTCGCGCTGGAGCGGAGTGTATGTAGTGAGAGGTTTATCAGATATTACCACTCCGGCTGCATGTACCGAAGCATGCCTTGACACACCTTCAAGTTTACGCGCCAAATCCAGAAGTCTTTTTGTTTCCGCTTCATTCTGGTAGGCATATGATAACTCGGGAGTAGATTGGAGTGCCTTATCTATAGTCATGGGAAACCCTTGGGCGCCCGGGGGTATCATTTTGGCAATTCTATCCGGTTGGGCATAAGGCATGCCCAGTGCCCTCCCTACATCTCTTACGGCCTGTCTTGCCTCCATGGTACCAAAAGTAATAATCTGGGCTACTTTGTCATTGCCGTATTTTTCGGTAACATAGGCAATCACTTCATCCCGTCTGTCATCGGCAAAATCCAAATCTATATCAGGAGGCGATGGTCTGTCTGGATTTAAAAATCTCTCAAAGGGTAAACCATGGAAAATAGGATCAAGGTCTGTTATTCCCATACTATACGCTACCAGGCTTCCTGCAGCCGAACCTCGACCCGGACCAACAGCAATTCCTTTTTGTTTTGCCCAGTTAACAAAATCTGAGACTATCAAAAAATAAGTGGAATATCCCTTTTTGGAAATAATATCAAGCTCATATTCAATCCGTTTTTCCAATTCTGCGGTTACCGAGCTGAATCTTTCTTTCAGCCTTTCTTTGGCAAGCTTCTTCAGATATGAATTGGGCGTTTCACCCTCCGGTACATCAAATTCAGGCAAAATCCATTTACCCAGTTCTATCTCCACGTTGCACATTTGGGCAATTTTTACTGTATTTTCAATTGCTTCCGGATATTGTATAAATAATCCTTTCATCTCTTCCTGGCTGCGCATATAAAAATCGGGTGAAGAAATCATAGAAAGCGGTCTTCGGGATTCCAATATAGTATGCTGTGTTTGTACACACAGAAGAATTTCCTGAGCTTCGGCATCTTCCGGATTTAGATAATGTATATCGTTAGTGGCAACCAACGGCAATCCCAATTTTCTGGAAAGTGCCACAATCTTTTCATTGACTTTCTCCTGCTCGGATATTTTAGGGTGCTGCTGTAATTCCAAAAAAAACTTCCCGTCTTTAAATATCTCCATAAATTCACGGGTACGGCGTTCTGCTTGCTCATTCTGATCGGTTCTTAACAAATGGGGAATTTCACCGTTGAGACAGGCCGATAAACCTATCAGCCCTTCGCTATGATCCCGTAAAACCTGCATATCAATTCTGGGTTTGTAATAATACCCTTCCAGATGGGCATGGGTAACCAGTTTCATCAGGTTCTGATAACCGGTATTGTTTTCTGCCAAAAGAACTAAATGATACTGATCGCTGTCTATTCCGGCTTGTTTATCAAATCTGCTTCTGGCTGCCTGATAAGCCTCGACTCCAATAATCGGTTTTACACCGCCCTCTTTGGCTTTTATGAAAAATTTCACCGCTCCATGCATCGCTCCATGATCAGTAATTGCCAAAGCATCCATGCCTAACTGTTTGGTACGGTTGAGAAGATCGGAAATCTTGGAAAGTCCATCCAGAAGCGAATATTCAGTATGTGTATGAAGATGTACAAAATCAGACATATCAGCGTTTAACTATTACTGGTGGTGCTACCATACCTGGTATGTGTCCAACATATTTTACTTTTGAACCTGAAATAAGTTTGGCATGATACATAGCGGTATCAGCATTATGAATCAAATCATCCGCGTTCATCTTTTGATCACTAAGGGAGTCGAATTTCGCAACGCCCATGCTAATTCCTATAGCTTCCATCCCGCTTATACCCTCATAACTCTTTAACTCGTCTTCAATACGCTGCTTAAGCTTATTTGGAGGTGTTTCTTCAGTTCCGAAAAAGACAACACCAAATTCATCACCTTCAGCTGTTTTCCCAGCTAACCGGTCTTTCTCCTGTGCAACACCTACCATATCATAAGAACGCTTGACTTTCTGTAAAATACCTCCAATAATCCGTAATATCTCATCTCCTTGTCTATGGCCGTATTGATCGTTTACACCTTCTTTGAAATTATCAATGTCTATATACACAAATGTCACTACACCACCAATTCCTTGCTTTATTAAATCCATATATCTGCCTGTGATTTCTTTGAGTACATTTCTTTTTGGCAAACCAGTCAACGGATCCCGATTAGCCTCTTGCGCTTTCTGAAAAGCTGGAATAACACCTCTTCTTAAGATTCTTTCTAGCTGTTCTTCCGAGATAACCCCTGCAGTTATTGGAAGTATTCGCCGCAACAACTCATTATACATATCCGCATATGTAGCTAATAGATGCGATCTATGCGGATCTAGATTAGATGCATCTGGTTTTAGTCGTAGATTCTCATATTCTCGCGCTATGGAAGAATCTGTTGGAAAATCAAGTTTGTTTTCACTATTCATACTTTTTGATGGTGATCCTGAATCGATTTAGGTTTAAACGTTTAACGATCCCGGATCGTTTTAGCTATGATGATCCGGTATTATCAGCATTATAAAATAGTTTTTAATTTCTCTTTTATCTTTTCTGCTTCTCCCTGACCCTTTATCTCCTTCATCACTAGTCCAACCAGAAACATTATAACCTGTTGCTTCCCAGATTTATAATCGGCAACGGCTTTTGGATTGCTACTAATAATCTTTTTAATTGCTTTTTCCAGTTCTTCATCAGAAATCGTTGATACTTGAGTCCTCTGTGCAATTAATTTTACCAGTTCTTCCGGAGAAACTTTTGAGATATCTGCTTTTTTATTGATTATCCAATTGGCAATTGTTTTAGGGGTTATTCCGGTTTCTCCACCTCGGAGGA
>JACREK010000014.1 GCA_016218275.1 Candidatus Gottesmanbacteria bacterium
AAAAATATATTAGAGGATAGGGGATATTAGGGGACAAGTTCCAAATAGCTATGGATTTGATAATTAAAACGAGTAAAACGAGGTTGGACCTCGTGGATTTAATCTACCTTCGGTCCACTTCCGCAAGCTATAGTCCTGAGTTTATCAAAGGAGCTTTTCATTGTTTAGGAATCATTAAAAAATTTTTGGGGACGGTCCTGAGATATGCTTTTAGGATAATCCAAAAATGAAATACTTTGATCCTTCGACTGCGCTCAGGACAGGTTTATTACCTCTCCAGAGGCGGGAAGGCACGCCGCCCTCCGTCGTTTCCACCGACGCTAAAGCTTTGGTGGATAAAGAAGCTGTGAGCAGGGCAAGGAGGAAATAGAAATTGTGGAGGGTGGAAAATATAAAAAGTCATAACTGGAGTTTAATTGCTTTTCCGATACACGTATCAGGGTCTTTATCATGAATATACTGGCAAATGAGTTCATCTATCTGTTGGTTAGTTAAATAAGATGGAATAATAAAAACAGCAGAATATCTTTTCTTTATTTGTTTTCGAAATCCATCATCTTGTGTAATTACATATCTTTTTTCTCTTACTGCTAAATTATAGATAGTTTCATCTTCAGTTTCTCTAGATAAATGATAGTCTAGTCGTACATGTTTAAGATTTGTTTTTTTGTTGAGTTTTTTAAATACCGATGGAGTAGCAAATGCTGTGTCAAGGAGGAATCGAAATTTTCTAATTTTAGTAGCTTTCGGTTTTTTCTTATCTATGGTAGTTCAGTTTTGATTTGTAGTAAGAAAAGATCGATAAAAGATCCTGTTTCCTTAAATTAGATAGATCGGGTAACTCTTTCTTAATTTCAATCAATTTATATCCTTGAATAACAAGAGCAACAACTCTAGCTACAGGAATTCGTGTTCCCTTTATTACTGGTTGTCCACCGAGAATTTTTTTATTTTGTTCAATAATCTTAGGCATAATATATTTATAGATTAATTCGTGTAAAATGGGATGTCAATAGTTATCTTATCATAATATGTCTGATATTTCCATAGAGTTAGTGGATTTAGGGACAGCCATGAGATAGTCTATCCTGAAACTCCAAAAATGATACAATAATACCTGTTATGGGAAAAGAGCAGTATATTTCCGTTGAACATAAGTCTGGTACTAAAGAGTTTTTACTAAAATGGGGTACGAGGATTGGTTTGGTAGCACTAGGTTTCATGGCTCTCTCCTGGCTTTTGTAATCATAAAATCTACTCTTTCCGGCAGAATTAAGCTATCCTATAGTGTCTTGACAGGCAGAGGAAGGTATGTTATAGTAGTTCTAACAGATTTAAAATAATAAATCTGTTTAAATTTGATTTAGTTTTAAACAAGTTAAGATAAAGATACCCTACTTTTTCCACTTTGTATCTTTCTTCAATTTAAAGCAACTTCACGATTTAGGCAGATTTATTATTTTAAGTATATAAAATCCATATGTATCATAATTCATTTACCAGACGGCCATTTCCCAGAAGGAGATTTCACCAGGGTAATGGCAGAAGTAATCAGAACGGAAGAAACAGAATCAGACAACACATTCATTCTTCCAAATATATCAATAAGGGTTCTACCCCCGTAGAAAATATTATCACCGTGAAGAACAGTTTTGACGATTTCCAAATTGATCCAAGAATTAAACAAAATATCTACCTGCACGGATACCGTATTCCTACCCCAATTCAAGATCAGGCAATTGGGCAGATACTAGCCGGGCGCGATCTTATCGGAATAGCCAACACGGGAACGGGTAAAACTGCCGCTTTTCTTATCCCTCTTATCAATAAGATTATCCAAAACAGGGGAGAACGGGTTCTTATCGTCATTCCCACCCGGGAGCTTGCTGTCCAGATAAATGATGAGCTGAAATTCTTTTCAAAGTCTTTGCATATTTATTCCGTTTTGGTCATAGGAGGAGTAAGTCTCAACCGCCAAGTTTACGAATTGAGAGGAAACCCGCAAATAATCATAAGCACGCCGGGCAGATTGAAGGACTTGGTTAACCGGAGACTTATCAACTTAAACATTTTTAATAATATCGTCCTTGACGAGGTTGACAGGATGGTGGATATAGGCTTTATCAACGACATAAAATTTATTATTTCGAAGTTGCCAAAAGCGCGGCAGTCGCTTTTTTTCTCCGCCACTATTCCTCCTGAGGTAAATAGCATAATCGGGTCATTTCTGAAAAATCCGGTGACCGTATCCGTGAAAGTTAAAGAAACTGCCTCCGGAATTGATCAGGATGTCATCCATATCAAGGATAAGAAAGAAAAGTTTGAAAAACTCCAATCCATGCTACGGCAGGAAGAATTTAAAAAAGTATTGATTTTTGGCCGGACAAAATGGGGTGTAGAAAGACTATCAAAAGATTTAATGCAGAATGGTTTCTCGGTTGCCTCAATTCACGGGAACAAGTCCCAAAATCAACGATTACGGGCGCTTTCCCTATTTCGCCAAAACCAATTACAGGTATTGGTCGCAACAGATGTGGTGGCCAGAGGGATGGACATCGATGATGTCTCCCATGTCATAAACTTTGACGAACCTTCGACCTACACCGATTATATCCACCGAATCGGCAGGACAGGAAGGGCAGATAAACGGGGGAAAGCCCTAACGTTTGTCGGATAAAAGGTGAAAGATCAAATTAGGTAATGAATTCACCGATTGCCTCAAGAAGGTTATCGATTCCCTCACCAAATTTTGCCGATACAAAAAGCGGATTAAAATCGGCATATCTTTTCATCAAATCTGTCCGATCCAGCACTTTGGCTTTATCTATTTTATTAAATATATATAGAACTCTTTTCCTCTCTGGGCAAAGTTCACGCAAAATTTCCTCAACGACCCGTATTTTGTCGGCAAATTCAGGATCAGAAATATCGACAACCACCAATAGAAGATCTGCGTTTACCGATTCCAAAAGAGTCGATTTGAAAGCGTCAATAAGACTGGGGGGAAGATTTTTGATAAATCCGATGGTGTCTGAAACAATAATATCAATCTTTTTCTTTGGAATATAAAGCTTTCCCACGCTGCTGTCTAAAGTGGCAAAGAGTACATCCGCCACCAGGTTAGTTTTATTGGTCAGTCGGTTGAAAAACATCGTTTTCCCCGCATTGGTATATCCGACAATGGCCGCGGAAAGAAAACCGATACTTTTCCTTTTTTCAATCTGTCTTATTCTCTCGCTGGTTAACTTTTCCAGTTGGGCAAGTTTTTGCCGAATTTCATCTCTGAAGCGGCGTTTCATCAGTTCCGTATTCGTTTCTCCGATTCCGACTGTGCCTATGCCTCCACCCTGCCTGGAAAGTATATATCCCATACCGTAAGCTCTGGGACCAATATGGCGAAGATGGGCAAGTTCTATTTGGAGATTGGCTTCTTTTGTATGGGCATGCAAAAGAAAAATGTGAAGGATAAGGTCTACCCGGTCCCAGACTTTGATTTTCGGATTTGAGCGAAAGAATATTTTCTCAAGTGTATAGAGTTGCCCTGATTTCACGATATCATTAATAACGACAATATCGATTTTTTCTTTGGCTACCACGTCTGCTACTTCCTGCGCCTTGCCTGACCCGATAAAAGTTGCTCTGTGCGGATAGTCCGCTTTTTGGATGGTGGCCGCAAATACCTCTCCACCATACGTTTTTACCAATGATTCCAGTTCTTCCATATCATGAAGAGTTGTTTCGTAGTTCTCTCCTTTGGGGACCAATCCTACCAACATGAATCGCTTTTGTTGTGTAAATTCCTGCATAAATATCTTTACCTAATGGATTTAATCTTGGTAATAGTATACTCTTTAAATAATTATATGAAAGGACAAAACAGAGATGATGTTAAAAAGGGTTTAATGGTTGATATTCTTTTGAAAGAAGATCAAGGAAGCGGGAAGCTCACCCGCGGAATTGTATTGGATATTCTAACCAATTCTCCCTTCCATCCCCATGGCATCAAGGTTCGCTTGGAAAGCGGGAAAGTTGGTCGGGTGAAAAATATAATAGAATAATAGAAGAGTTTTATATTTCCTTGCTATTTGACTACTTATAGCCTATACTAACCGCATATGGGTGACTTTAATAGAAATTATGGATCCGGCGGAAGAAGAGGCGGCGGCGGATTTGGTCGCGGAAGAGACTCAGGGAGACGGGAAATGCACAGAGCAACATGTGGGGAGTGTGGTAAAGATTGCGAAGTTCCGTTTCGGCCAAGCGGTGACAGGCCGGTATACTGCAGTAACTGTTTTGAAAAAAGAAGAAACGAAGACGGTAGAAGACCAAATTTTGAGGAAAGGCGATCATTTTCGCCGGATCGCGGGAGAAATGCACAAGGCAGAGACAGCGGACAATTGATGGATCAGTTAAAAAGTCTGCATGTCAAATTGGACAAAATTCTAAGAATTCTGGAACCCAAGGCTGAAACGTCTATAGTTCCAAAGAAAGAAATAACCGCTATTGTTTTTGAACCCAAAGCTCCAAAAGCAAAAGCTCCCAAGAAAAAAGCAAAAGGAGAAAAAGTTGGAGAGGTGTGATAAAGTATGACAGACGATACCACAACCTGTCCCAAATGCAACTCGCCTCTTGCGGAGATCACAGAAACCGCCAGTGGTAGAAAACTTCAACGGTGCTCAAAAGGCGCTTGGAACAAAGAGACGAGAGAGAACGAGGGATGTAATTATATAAAATGGCTGCCGGTAGAGCCTAAAACACTCGATGAGAAGTGCCCCAAGTGCGGATTGCCGCTTGTGTTGCAAGTTACCCGATTCGGGAAAAAAATGAAGAAATGTTCCGCAGGCGGCTGGGACAGGATAGAAAGAAAGCCAACAGGCTGTGACTATATAGAATGGATCAACGGCACAACACAAATCCTGCCGGACAAGTGTCCTGATTGCGGAAAACCTTTAGTCTTATTTACTACAGCTGCCGGAAAGAGAATGATCAAATGTTCAACATCAGGATGGGATAAAGCAGAACGAAAAGCGACAGGCTGTCCCTACATCCAATGGCTCAAACCTGGCGAAGGGGTAAATAGTACCGGCGAAGAGTTTCTGCCCCCTGAAGATAATGGAAGATAAAATTGTTTTGAGCGGGATACGAGAATCGAACTCGCACCTCATCCTTGGGAAGGACGCGTACTGCCACTGTACTAATCCCGCAGTTTACTTCAGTATAACAAAAGCGTATTTTTACCGCAAAGTCACAACAAACACTCTCAAATCCGAGAGTCAGTAAATAACGTTTATTTATTTTCTTATCTGGGCAATGTCAGCACATTGCCGGGATGAATAAGGTTTGGGTTCGCAAGATTATTGGCATTGGCGATTTTAACCCAAGCATAACCGTCACCTAATTCACGCACGGCAATATTCCACAGATTGTCTCCGGCAACTACAGTATAAGTTTTTGGCGGTTCTGTGGACACGGCTGATATCTCACCTTTTGCCGGTTTGATAGTTTCTGCTTTGGGTACATTTAGCACTTGTCCTACATAAATAAGATCGGGATTGGATAGATTATTTTCTTTGGCCAATGTTACCCAGTTGTAACCGGATTGATAATATTTTTCCGCAATTGTCCAGAGGTCTTCATTTTCGGCAACCGTATGAGTAGTGGGAAGGGAAGTACTTACTTCCACTTTCTTGTCTTCTCCGGCGCCTCCTTTTAGAAATGATGGACCGATTTTATTTTTGGATAGATAGTTATAAACCAGAAGTCCGCCTACTATAACAACCAAAAATCCAAGAGTTATGGAAATGTATGATTCTGGTAGACTCAATTGTTTGAGGTATTTTTTGAACATAAAGAATAAATAAATTCCTCCTTTCTGGGCAGAAGTTAGGGGGCAGCATATACAAAGGCTTGCCCCGTATATGCGCTCCTTCGACGCGAGGATGTAAACCTCGGGAGAAGGTAAGCATTGTACGGGGCGGGCTCGACCGGATTCGAACCGGCGATCTTCGCCTCGACAGGGCGACATGTTAACCGCTACACCACGAGCCCTTCGCTCATTCCATTCGCTCAGGGTAAACCCTTCTTATTTTCTTCAGGATAAACCCTTCTTATTTTCTTCAGGATAAACCCTTTTCAGGATAAACCCTTTTGGATAATAACAGAAGATTGTAGCAGGGTCAATAGTTTTGTGTTACACTTTTTGTAATTTGCAGTATGTCGAGTCTGCTGAGGTCAGCTTGACTTTTTTGCGCCCTGAAAAATTCCCGACGGAATTTTTTAGGGGGCGTGCTCAAAAAGCAAGCCTCCCCGCAGACTCTATCTTATGACAAATCAAGAGATTGCAAAATTATTAAAGCAAGTAGCTGCCGCCTATATACTTAAAGGAGAGAACAGGTTTAAGATTATTGCCTATGAACGGGCAGCCGATACCATAGAAAAAAGTACTGTTGAAGCAAAAGATCTCTGGGAAGACGGAAAACTGGGAAGCCTTCCCGGAGTTGGTGCGTCAATTGCGGGACATCTTGATGAATTATTCCGCACAGGAAAAGTAAAGCATTTTGAAGAAATATTCAAAGGATTGCCTCAAGCAGTATTTCCCCTTCTTTCTGTTCCCGGTTTCGGTCCCAAAAAAGCATATAAATTGGTGCATGAGCTTAAATTAGGCAGTCCTGGGACTGTTTTTGATGATTTATTTAAAGCTGCCAAAGGCGGTAAGATAGCCTCAATCGAGGGATTTGGAGAGAGATCCCAGCAGGAAATCATAGAAGCTTTAGAGCGGTTTAAGAAGGGCCAGATAAAGGAAAACAGAATGCCTCTTCCTTATGCATATGCGATAGCTGCCGATGTCATAAATTATCTGAAGAAAAATAAAGCGACGCGCAAGGTGGAGTCTTTGGGCAGTTTACGCCGAATGGTGGCAACAATCGGGGATATAGATATAGCCGTATCAACCGAAAAACCGGATGAATTGATAAACTGGTTTTTACGGTATCCGAAGCCGCATACCATAGTAGAAAAAGGACCAAGCGGAGCTACAATTCTCTTGGAAAGCGGCCGTCAGGTTGACCTGCGTGTTCAACATCCGGCAAAATTCGGAGCCATGCTGCAATATTTTACCGGAAGCAAGCATCATAACATTAAATTACGTGAATTTGCCTTGAAACAGGGACTGTCCTTATCTGAATATGGGATTAAGCCATTAACGAAAATTAAAAATGAAAAATCAAAAATTTATGAATACCCTACGGAAGAAGAGTTTTACAAAGCTATAGGATTGCCATGGATTCCGCCGGAGCTGCGTGAAGATACCGGCGAAATTGAAGCTGCTCTTCGCACTGCTTCGGGTAAACCCGGCTTACCACATCTTGTGGAATTAAGGAATATAAAAGGGGATTTTCATATTCACTCTGATTATAATCTGGAACCGTCCCATGATCTGGGTCATTCACCGCTTAAGGAAATTTTGGCAAATGCCTCCGGATTGGGATATGAATATATCGGGATTAGTGATCATAATCCCAGCATTACCAACCACTCATCGGAGCAAATATTAAGCATTCTGAAAAGACGAAAGGCCTATTTTGAACAAATAATGAAGTCAACAAAAAGTGTTCGAGTAAATTTATTTATCATGTTGGAGGTAGATATCCAACCTGACGGGAAATTAGCACTTCCCAAAGAAGCTTTCTCCTTCCTTGACGCGGTTATCGTTTCGGTACACAGCAGTTTCAATATGGACAGAAAAAAAATGACGGAGCGAATTCTATCTGGGTTATCTTATCCCAAGGCAAAAATACTGGGTCATCCAAGCGGAAGATTATTGGGAAAAAGGGAAGGATATGAGGTAGACTGGACAAAACTTTTTAAATTTTGCCGTGAGAACCATAAAGCAATTGAAATTAATGCCTATCCGGACAGGCTGGATCTGTCTGATACTCTTGTCCATGAGGCTATCAGGGAAAAAGTGAAACTGGTAATCGGAACCGACAGCCACGAAGCAGTACAGATGAATCAGATGCAATATGGAGTATCGGTGGCAAGGCGCGGCTGGGCCCAAAGATGTGACATTCTCAATACTTTGCCGTATAATAAACTGAAAGGATGGCTATTAAGTTATAAATAATCTCTTATTCTTCGAACAAAGTGAGAAGTTCTCGCTGCGCTCGAACAATATATGATTTCCGTTCATTCTCAAATTGAAGGAAATAGAACTAAAACCTGGCTGATTATGGCATTTTTTACCATATTCATAGCCACAGTTGCTTTTATACTCGGAAGTGCCTCCGGATATGGTATCTCTTGGGCAGGAAACGCTTTGATTATTTCCGGCCTTATGAGTTTCGGAAGCTATTTTTGGGGAGACAGATTAGTATTGGCAATGTCCGGAGCAAAAGAAGCGGATAGAAAAAAAGATGCCGAACTTTATTTGACGGTGGAAAAAGTAGCGCGTGAAGCTAGTTTGCCGAAACCGAAAGTCTACGTAATAGAAGATGATGCTCCGAATGCTTTTGCCACCGGACGCAGTCCCCAGCATGCGGTTGTTTGTGCTACACGGGGGATTCTTGCCAAACTGACTCCGCAAGAACTTGAAGGAGTTCTAGCTCATGAAATGTCTCATATCCAAAATTTTGATACAAGGCTGATGGCAATTGTGGCAGTTTTGGTGGGGATGATTGCCTTTTTATCCAATTGGTTTATGCGGATGTTATGGTGGGGTGCGGGAGGCAGAGATAGAGAAGAAAGAGGCAGTTTCGGGGCAATACTTATGCTCTTGGGGGTTATACTGGCTTTAATTTCTCCAATCATTGCTACGGTTATACAGCTCTCTATTTCGCGGCGGAGAGAATTTTTGGCGGATGCATCCGGAGCACTTCTTACCAAAAATCCGGACAGTCTGGCCAGTGCTCTGGAGAAAATTTCCAAAGACAGAGCTGTTTTGAATGCTGCTACAAATGCCACCGCCCATCTTTTTATCGTAAATCCTTTCAAGGGTAAAGAATTCGGCATCTGGTTTGCCAGTCTTTTTGATACTCATCCGCCGGTTGAGGAAAGAATAAAAATTCTTCGCTCGATGTGATTCGCCAGTTGGCGGATCATCCTGAGCGAAGGGACGTCTGACGTCCCGAAGTCGAAGGATCTTTCATTGTATTCATGTTACCTCTAATCATTATCGGAATCGGAAAACTGGTTTATTTTATTTCACGGATTTTTAATATCGGCAGTGGTGGTACTTGGCCGGGAGAAATTGCCCTGAGAGTCAAACCGGATATATTGAAAGAATTTTCCTCAAAACTTAATAAAGGCTGCATTTTAGTTGCGGGTACCAATGGGAAAACTACTACCAGTTTGATGATTAAAAAAATATTGGAAAGTGAGGGAAATAAAGTCATTCATAACGGAAGCGGCGCTAACCTTCTCAACGGAGTTGTTTCGTCTTTCATCCAATATGCGAGTTGGAATGGGCAAATTGATGCCGATTGGGGAGTATTTGAAATAGACGAAAATAGTTTACCGATAGTTTTAAACAATCTAATTTATTCTTCGAGCGAAGCGAGAAGTTCTCGGCTTCTAGCCTCGAACAATAAGAAGTTAATCATAGTTTTACTTAACTTATTTCGTGATCAATTAGACCGTTATGGAGAAGTGGATGTAATAGCTGAGAAATGGGGTAAAGCCTTAACCAAATTACCAAAGGAGACCAAAATCATTCTTAACGCAGACGATCCATTGATTGCCTCACTGAGCTCAACCCCTGGGGTTGAGGCGGAAGCTAGAATTTCATACTTTGGTTTAGATGATCCGAAATTATTTCAGAAACAAATGGAACACGCTACAGATTCTATTTTTTGTTTAAGCTGTGGTGGCAGGTTAACCTACGACGGGATTTATTATTCCCATCTAGGTGTATGGAAATGTGAAAGGTGCGGTGCAAAACGTCCTAAACCAGATATAAGCAAATGGGAGTCGTTACTGCCTGGAGTTTATAACAAATACAACGCTTTGGCCGCGGTAAGCAC
>JACREK010000132.1 GCA_016218275.1 Candidatus Gottesmanbacteria bacterium
ATGACACGTTAACTAAAGATTTAAAATTAGTAATTTGTGGAATGATTAAAGAGGGACGCGGAGGATGGATGCAAGAAAATTTCAAATTTCAAATTTCAAATTTCAAATTAGAAAATGACGTAATAGTTACCAGCTATGTACCTGAAGATGATTTACCATATTTAATGGATGGAGCAAAGACATTAGTTCTTCCTTCTCTTTATGAGGGATTTGGGATACCAGCTATCGAAGCTATGGCATGCGGAGTACCGGTAGTTGTTTCCAATGTGTCAAGTCTTCCGGAAATAGTAGGAGATGCAGGAATCCTAGTTGATCCTTACGATGTGGAAAGTATTATGAATGGTCTTAAGGAAGCGTGTTATAATAATTCGAGACGGGAAGAATTGATAGATAGAGGATTGGATCAAGTAAAAAAATTTAGTTGGGAAAGTAGTGCTGCTAAAATATTGAAAGTACTCAATTTGTCATCGCGAGCGTAGCGTGGCGATCTTTATTAATAAAGATTGCTTCGTCACTAACGCTCCTCGCAATGACGTTTCTTATATATGATTGAGTTTAAGGACAAAATGGGGAGAAAATTAACATCTGGAGAAGTTGTAAATAAATCAGTGAATAGATTTTACAATATTTTACTTGATCTTAAACTGATGTTTCTTCGTTTGGTGGGGCATATTCCTTTTCATAGCATCAGATTATTTTTTTACCGTCTTGCTGGAATAAAGATTGGTAGCGGTTCAACAATCCATATGTGGTGTAACTTCTTTAATCCCAAGGGTGTAACGATTGGACAAGATACAATTATCGGTAATCACGCTTTTTTGGATGGACGGGAGAAGCTTTTAGTAGGAAATCATGTGGATATAGCTTCTCAGGTTCTGATTTATAACTCTCAACATGATATAGACAGTGAAGATTTTCATGCAGTGGCAAAAAAAGTAGTGATTGAGGACTATGTTTTTATAGGTCCCAGAGCAATAATTCTTCCGGGAGTAAAAATAGGTAAAGGTGCTGTGGTGGCGGCTGGAGCAGTGGTGACGAAGGATGTTGAGCCTTTTTCAATAGTTGGCGGAGTACCGGCAAAAGTGATAGGAGAAAGACGTAACAAAGATCCTCATTACAAACTAGGTAGAGCTCGTTTATTTCAATAAATTATAATTTGCGGGTCCTGCCGCTTATTATGCAGTGGGATCACGGAGTTTGATTCTGATTCCTCCACCTGGAAGGAGTCCATTCGGCCTTCGCCCGACGGAGTCAAGGCTTCGGCCGACGAAGTCGGGCCACCTTCCAGGTGTCTTGCCTAAAAGGAGAAGGAATGATTTCCTCTCCTTGTAGGAGAGGATTAAGGTGAGGTCTTAAAGTAGAATGTTATTGAGTATTATTATTATAAGTTTCAACACTTCACAACTTCTGCAAAGTTGTCTTCAGTCAGTTTATCAGGCATTAAAAAAAGGAAATTTAGAAGACAGTTCTGAGGTAATTGTAGTAGATAATGCTTCAACCGATAATAGCGTAGAGGTTGTAAGAAATAATTTTCCTCAAACAAATCTTATTTGCAATAGAAAAAACTTAGGTTTTGCCAAAGGAAACAACCAGGGGATCCAAAAGTCAAAAGGAAAGTATGTGCTTCTTTTAAACAGCGACACCGAACTTTCTACCGATACTTTAGCAGTATCATTGAAGGAGGCGGAAAGTGATAAAAAGACAGGAGTATTAAGCGTCAAACTTCTTAATCGTGATGGTTCTTTACAGCCGTCGGCAGGTTTTTTTCCGGATCTTCATAAGATATTTTTTTGGATGACTTTTGTGGATGATTTGCCTTTACTATCCAATATTTTAAAACCTTATCACCAGCAAAATCCAAAATTTTATAAAAAAGCGCAAAACATAGATTGGGTTTCCGGGGCATGTTTTTTGGTAAGAAGGGAAGCGATTTTAAAAGCAGGTTTTTTGGATGAAAAAATTTTCATGTACGGTGAAGAGGTGGAATGGTGTTACAGAATAAAAAAATCAGGGTTTTCAGTCCGATATACCCCGGATACATCAATTTATCATCATAAGGGGGCATCCGGAGAAGGGAAAGAGGCTGGAATCTGCGAAGAATTTTCTTATCTGAAATATTTCTATCACAAACACAAACCTTATTGGCAATTAATCTTTTTAAAATTATTTTTAATGATTGGAGCAATGCTTCGTATCTTAGTATTTGGTATAATTGGAGGAAATTCCAAAAAGGTAAATCTTTATGCTAAAGCTTTTAATTTGGCTTGACGAAAATATTATCTGCCTTCTGGCAGGATTTCTGCTTTTGTTTATCCCGCTTTATCCTAAATTGCCCTTGTTGGATGTGTTGCCGGGATATATTGTCCGGGTGAGACTTGAGGATTTTATCGTCAGTTTCACTATACTACTTTGGATAATTTGGATCTGGCGGAAAAAAGTGAAATTTTTCGGAAATCCTCTCATAAAACCGATCTCTCTCTATCTGATAGTGGGTTTTCTTTCTATGGTTTCGGCAGTACTGCTTATTCGCACCGTTCCGATGGAACTGCTTCACATACAAAAAATGGTACTGCATTTCTTACGGAGGATTGAATATCTTTCTTTATTTTTTATTTTCTATTCAACCTTAAGAAGCATAAGGCAGTTCAAGATTTATATCGGAATCATAGTTTTGACCGTAATCGGAGTCAGCTTATACGGATTCGGCCAAAAATATCTTTATTGGCCAGCTTTTTCCACCATGAATCGGGAATTTTCCAAAGGGTGGATGCTATATCTGACTGAACATGCAAGAGTACTGTCTACTTTTGGCGGACATTATGATCTGGCAGCTTTCATAATGATGGCTCTTATTATTCTATGGAGCTTATTTTGGAGCGTCAAGAAATGGTTTTTAAAACTGGGTATTTTTCTAGTACTTTCGGCGGCATTCTGGACATTGATTCTGACAGCTTCCCGGACATCATTTATTGCATACCTAGCCGGTATTACCCTGATGTTTTTCTTTTGGGCATATAAAAAGGGAATAGTTTGGTCGCTTTCCAGATGGTTTGCGGTTGTTTTTTTGTCAATTCTGGTAATGCTTTCTTTTGGTGATTTGTCCGAAAGATTTACCAAGCTTTTAAAGATTGACGAGCGAGTCTCGGGTATAAAAAGACTTCTTCTCTCACCAATAGGTGCTCCCCCCTCCGATAAAGCCGTATTTTTGGAAAATAATCCACAATCTACCCTTGCTCAAATTACTTCAAGAAGCGACCAGCCTCCCGTACCTTTAAGACCCAGCGATGTTTTTCAGGATATTCCTTTGTTAGTACCTGAAGGGACCGGCAGCGCAACACTTGCCGCAGTGAAACGGACATACTCAAAAACTGCTTTTATGTATGATTTGTCAACGGCTATTCGTTTTGATGCTCTTTGGCCGCAAGCTTTGCGAGGGTTTAAACGAAATCCTCTTTTGGGAAGCGGTTATTCCACTTTAAATAAGACGCAAGTCAATGAATTTACTGAAGCGGAATCTACAGATAATGATTATCTGAGAAATTTGGGAGAAACCGGGATTTTAGGATTTGTAACTTTTTACGGGACAATATTTCTGACTCTGTTTATTATCTGGAGAAACTTGGCCATTATCCGAGACCCGATAGTGTTTGGGATAGTGATTGCTCTGGCGGGATTGATTTTGGGATTATTGGTGAATGCCGTTTACATAGATGTTTTTGAATCATCCAAAGTCGCATTTTATTTTTGGGCTGTCACGGGATTTGTTTTGGCCGGAATAGATATAATTCGCAAAGGTCGAAAAGAGCCGATACCTCCTCCTCAGATTCCGGGACTTACAGAATTTAAGAACAATTTGAAAATAAAATCCATAAATTTCTTCAGGAGTGATTTGTTTGCTCTTTTGTTGATATTGATTCTGGCTTTCAGTTTGCGATTGTATAAAATTAATACACCCCTTGCCGATTGGCATTCCTGGAGGCAAGCAGATACATCTGCAGTTACCCGCAATTATGTAAAAAATGGTATCAACTTTCTTTATCCCACTTTCGATGATTTATCCAATGTTGCCTCAGGCCTGGACAATCCAAAAGGATTGCGCTACGTGGAATTTCCTCTTTATAATGCGGCTGGTGTTTTTATAGATAAATTATTCGTAGGCTATAATATCGAAATTTCAGAGCGTTTAACTTCGATTCTGGCTACGCTTGGGTCAGTTATTTTCCTTTTCTTGATAGTCAGAAAATATAGGGGCAGAAAAGAGGCGATATTTGCCGCAGCCTTCTTTTCTGTGATTCCTTACAGCATTTTCTTTACCAGAGTAATTTTACCGGAACCGTTTTTGGTGTTTACTTCTTTGGGAATGGTTTATTTCTTTGATAAGTTCATTGAAAAAACTACTAAATTTCAATTAACCCTTCGAGGCTGCACCCTAAAGGTGCAAAGCGAAAAGGTGCAAAGCGAAATGTGGCAAGCAATAAAAATAATAGTTTTATTTATATTAGCTTTATTATTTACCGTTTCTTCTCTTCTAATTAAGCCGTTCGCCGCATTTTTATTCATTCCAATGGTTTACCTTTGGTTTAAGTGGTTTGGTATTTCTATTAAATCCACAATTGGATTATTGGGTTATTTGGTTATTGGACTGCTACCTTTCATCTTATGGCGTTTTTGGATAAGTCAGTATCCTGAAGGAATACCGGCCAGTTTCTGGCTATTGAATGGCGACGGCATCAGGTTTAAGGGAGCTTTCTTTTACTGGATATTTGCCGACAGACTAGGGAGGTTAATTTTAGGATATTGGGGACTGCCTTTGCTTATCGGGGGCATTCTTGCTCCTTTCAAAAAAGAAAAATATCTTTTCCACTTGTGGGGAATAGCGATTCTTTTGTATGTGACGGTTTTTGCAACAGGTAATGTACGGCATGATTATTATCAGCTTTTCACAATTCCCATCATTGCTGTCTATTTAGCCATGGGTGTTTCTTTCATGCTGGAGAAAGTAACGGTTTCGGCTTCGAAGATAAAGGTGTGGGGTTTACTCATAGTTATTTTCATATTTATGGAAATGTTTGGCTGGTATCATGTCAGGGATTTTTACAATATTAATCACCCGGAGATTGTTGAAGCGGGAAGAGCGGTTGAAGCCAAGACTCCGGAGAAATCGCTATTGATTGCTCCTTACAACGGAGATACGGCATTTCTTTATCAGACCAGAAGAGCAGGTTGGCCCATTATGCAGGAAGATATTGAAAAAATGATTGGGAAAGGCGCTCAATTTTATGTCAGTGTAAACTTTGATGATTTCACCAAACAATTGATAAATGAAGCCACTACAGGAAAACCGGAAAAAAGAAGATTTAAGCTTGTTGATATGACAGAAAAATATGTCTTAATTCAGCTTGTTCCCGATAATAAACTTCCAAAATAGTTTCCGCACATGAAAATATTGATGTTGACACCATACCTTCCGTACCCTTTATATTCGGGAGGACAGATAAGAAGTTATAATCTGTTGAAATATCTCTCCAAGAAACACCAGATTACACTTTTTTCTTTTATCAGAAGTGAAAGCGAGACGAAATATGTCAAGAAACTGAAGGAATTCTGTACCGACGTAAGAGTGTTTGTAAAACGTCCTCCCTGGTCTTTAACTTCACTTGCTCTTTCTGCAATTTCTGTATATCCATTGGTGGTTTGCATGTATCTGAAGAGAAATCTGAAGGAAGAGATAGGCAAAGCTATTGAGCGGGAGCATTTTGATTTGATTCATGCGGAAACTTTTTATGTCATGCCAAACATACCGGAGAATAAAATTCCTACCATTTTGGTGGAGCAGACGATAGAGTATCTTGTTTATCAGCACTTCACCGAGTCAATAAAATTATTGCCGTTGAAATGGATTATGAATTTTGATGTACTTAAAATCCGCTTCTGGGAGAAAAAGTTTTGGCAAACTGCTTCCCGAGTGGTAGCCATGTCTGCCGCAGATAAAAAAATAATGCAGACCTTAACTCCCCGCCTTACTGTGGATCTGGTACCCAATGGCGTAGATACAGAATTTTTTACCAG
>JACREK010000133.1 GCA_016218275.1 Candidatus Gottesmanbacteria bacterium
GAGGGATCTCTCAGTTTATCTGAGAATTTCTCGCATGCGCGAGAGATTCCTCCACGCGCTTCGCTTGGTCGGAATGACAACAAGATGTACCCCGAAGTAGAGCTTCGAGGAATTCTTTCGATTAAAAATGCAAAATTACAATTCAAAATTAAAAGTTCAATTACAAAGTTTTTTTCAAGAATTTATTTCAGTTTGTCGCCGCTGTGGTAGAAAACCTCAAGATGTACAAGTAGTCTATGCTACTAAATATCTAAATAAAGAACAGTTTGTTATATTTTTAGATATTGTGTTGGGGTCAGACCTTAAAGGCGCTAAAGGTCTGACCCCTATACTAATTGGAGAGAACCGGGTGCAGGAGGCAGAAGAGAAGTTGGAATATGTCAGGCAAGAAGCTTTTGAACTTTTGCAAGAATTTTCTATGATTATGATTGGGACACTGCAGAAAAATAAGATAAACAAAGCCATAAAGATTTTTACTGAAATTCATTCAATTGACAGTCTGGATTTAGCTGACGAATTAAATAGGCGATTAGAAAGAGAAAATAGGGTCATGCCGGTCTTTCTGGAAGTAAATGTGTCAAAAGAGGAGAGTAAACATGGATTTAGGGTGGGAGAGATAGGCGCTATCATTAAGGAGCTTAAGTTACTTAAGTCACTTAAGTTGGAGGGACTTATGACTATGGCGCCATATGGGGGAGATTTAGAGGAGATTAGAGGAATTTACAGGGAGTTAAAGGAATTAGCCGATGGGTATGAGTTGCAGACTTCCATGGGGATGAGCAGTGACTGGAAAGTGGCAGTTTCCGAGGGGACGGATATGATAAGGATAGGGAGTAGAATATTCGAATAAGCAAATAAGCAAATAAGCAAATGGGAAAAAGAGAAATATATATTATTTTATGGGCGATCGCCCAATAAATTATATATAATTAGTTTGCAATATAAATTGTGACCAAGCTATTGGAGAAGGCAGATTTAAGGAAAGGATAGATAGTTGCCAGACTTCTTCCACCAGATTTTTCTTTTTCCTGCACGCTTTCAAAGACATATTTGCTTCTGCCATTTACTAACAGATTTTTAGCCTCAACAGGAGTCATTTCTCCTTTGAAAAAGCGGTCGACTTCTTTTTGTTTCCTTTCATAATCCACCGTATTTGACTGGCCGAAATAGACGGTGTTGCCCGCATAAGCCGGGATGAAATTGCCGGCTGTTATCTCTGCCAAAACCACCGTCTCATGGTTGGTATTGTCACGTAGCCAGCGGATACCGTCCATCCAGGCGCGAATAGGATACATGGTTTGAGGAGGATAGGGAACAAGCGGCACATTGGCGCCGACTCTTTGTCTGATAAATGTGGTTTGCCAATCAAGAGAGGTTTTCATCATGTAAATACTACCAAGAAGATAAAAAGTAATCCCAATTAGACCAATTAGTCTAATTTGTCTAATTTGCATGAGCTGATAGAAAAAATAAGTCCCCAGTATACCCAATGGAATAAACAGTCCCGTCTGGGTAAACCTAAGAGGGCTTTGTTCTTTTATAACTGAAAAAAGGGATGCAAAAGAAAAAGTGACCAGAACCCAAAGTATTAAAGGTTGCCATTTCTTGTCTCTTTTGATGATAGAAATAATTGCTCCAAAAAGACCCAGGAAAATGATCGGACCGGTTCCCAAAATATACTGATCGAGGGGAATCATCATGAGGTGAGTACGGTGGAATTCAACCAGAGCCGACCAGGGGAGCTGTTTTGTTATAAAGAAGAGATAGAGGAGGGAGGGAAGGGTAACAATAATAAACAAGAAATCCCAAATCCAAAATCCTAAGTTCCAAATAAATTTAAAATTATAATTTTCAAAATTTAAAACATTTGGAATTTGGTACTTAGAATTTATTTGGAATTTGGTACTTAGAATTTGGTGCTTGATATTGAGAATTATTTTTACAACTAAAAGTAGAACTAAAACTCCATCTAGCGTTATCAGACTGGGTGGAAAGACTAATCCTGCGGCATTGCCTAAGAAAATTAATAGAATTAATGATTTTGTTGAAATAACAGACCGGTCATTCTGGGGAGCGTTACCAGAATGACGAATAGTTAATTGATAAAGAAGATAAAAGGACACTACTTGTCCAAAAAGGATATGAGGGATAAATGTAATTCTTTGCAGGGCATCGATATTTGACCACCATTCCATAAATCTTCCCACCTGTAACATGCCCTGACTGTCAGTATAAAATCTGGGAAAGCTGCCGGAGACAATTATTGCCAGAAAGGCAATGATTTGCCAAAAAAAACCTCGATCAAACCAGGTTTGTCTAGCTAGTACAAACCTGGTTTGTGTTTGTTGAGCTCTTACTTTAAACGGAAAATAGTATTTAACAAGCATAAGGATGATAAGAAGAAGAAGCGGTGAAAGGATAAGTCTTCCGAGTTGATAGGAAAAGTTCGGATCAAGATTAAAGATGCGTCCCAAAGACCCCAGAATGACGTAGAAGTCCTGTATCAACGAACCCTGATGTTTCTCGCTGGTGTATTTCTCAAGGGCCGTGAATCTTCCTTCCCAGCCTTGCCGAACTTTTGATAAATAAAGATTGAAGTCGGGCCAGTAATAGTTGTGTTCGAGGATAAATTCGCGGTTGGAATCAGCCAATTTATTTGCTTGTGACAATTCAAAAATGGTAGGAGAGAAGGAGAAGAATAGAAAGAAGAGGATGAGAGCGATAAAAATAATAGATTTTACTGAATTCATAGTAGAGATCCCTCGACTCGTTTACACTAAAAAATCCCGCAGGATTTTTTAGTGCTCGGGATGACATCGCCTTCGGCGAGTCACTTGACCATGAGGTTATTATACCGTATATAATAATCCAATTATCAAATTATCAAATTATCAAATAAATACCAATAAATAAAAACAAAAATTATTATTAGTTGATTTGTTGATTGGATAATTGGTATTATTTGTTGATTTATGTACCTCTCAATCATTATCCCTGCCTACAATAGCGAAAAAACGATTTTGCCGCTTTTGGAATCGATTAAGAATTCTGGAAAAATAGATTTTAGGGAAATTGAAGTGATAGTGGTGGATGATCACAGTGGAGATGATACGGAAAAGATTTTTAATAATTATTATAAACGTTATAAAAATTATAAATATTATAAATTATCAAAAAATCAGGGACCAGCTTTTGCTAGAAATGTAGGCGTGAAGTATGCAAAAGGGAAAGTAGTTTTGTTTCTGGATGCTGATGTAGTAGTTTATAAAAATACACTGTTTGAAATATTAAAATCATTTAAAGAAGACACTGATCTTTATGCTCTTACCGGTGTCTGGGACAAAAGACAGAATAGTCATAAATTTTTCCCAAAATTTAAAGCCCTGCGTGATTGGAGTTATTGGATAAATGAAAGGGATCCCAAAAATTATTATTATCTTTTTTCCACTCGTATTGCAGCCATTAATAAGGGATTATTTGAAAGACTTGGAGGATTTGACACTACCTATAAACACGCTCTTATAGAAGATATTGAGCTGACCTACAGAATTGCCCGCCGGTATGCTGTCGTTTTTAACCCTAAGGGAAGGGTGCATCATGAATTTGAAGATTTTCTTCCAATTGCCAAAAAATATTTTTGGAGAAGTTTTTACTGGAGCAAAATTTATCGGGAAAGGAAAAAATTTGATCCGGTGGCAACGACGGGGAAAGAGGCAATGACGACGTTGTCGGCAGGAGGAGTGGTTTTCTTTACGATTGCATATCTTATAAGTAACCTAAGTCACTTAAGTTACTTAAGTGAGAAAATGCTGATAGGACTGGTCACCGTGGGAATTATCCATCTCTTCGGTGTCCGCAAGTTTCTTTGGTTTGTTTTTAAAGAAGAAGGAATTGTTTTTGCGGTAAAATCTTTTTTTACTGGACTTATTCTCTATCTGGTGATTTTGGCAGGAGCAATATTCTCATTTACAAAAATCACAAATCCAAAATCCTAAGCTCCAAATAATATCAAATATTCAAAATTCTAAACGTCACGAGTTTCGCACTTTCTTGATAACCACCTCGGATGGTGGCCCTGAGCGAGCGAAGCGAGTCGAACGGGACTCCTCCGAGGTGAAGTTGGCAGTAATCCCTCCACCATCCGAGGAGTCCTTCGGACACCTCGGAGGTGTTTTTAACCGTTGTCATCCCGACCGAAGTGGAGGGATCTCTCAACCCTGTGGTGAGCGAAGCCGAACCATTGTTTGAGATGAAATCTCGCATACGCGAGAGATTCCTCGACAAGCTCGGAATGACATATAAGATACCTCGCAGCTCTGCTGCGGGGTAGTCCATTTTCATTTATGGTGTTATCGGGGGAGCAGGAATAGTAGGTTTGGCTTGGAGAGGATTTTTTAAACTGGATGGTGAGCTCTCAATCGTTTCCAATGTTTGAGGGGTGATGACTTCTGTTGAGGCGGGAGTTTCGCTTTCAGTGGCTGCCTCCGGAGGAAGGAGATCCAGTTCTTCTTTAATTTTGGCAGAATCGGTGGAATTTGGAAAAACCAGCGCCATTGATGACTGCAGTTCTTTATAAGCTTCAGTAAATTTTTTCTGCTGGCGATAAGAAACAGCCAAATTAAAGTGGGCATTGGCAAAATCCGGTTTGAGAGAAATTGCCTGAAGGAATAAATTTTCCGCCATATCCCATTTTTGCATTTGTAAATAAAATCCGCCAAGAGATAGTCTGGTATTGGGATTGAGGGGATCGAGTTGAATTTTTTGCTGGTATGAGGTTTCCGCCCAAGCGTCTGCATCTTTGGCATAAGTAGTAAGAGAAGCATAGATTCGTGCCAGATTGTCCCAATTGACTACATTGGTACGGTACAAAGTGACGGCAGTCCTCGCCTGATCGATTGCCTGTTGAACCAGACGGGGAATCTTTTGTTTATCTTCATCTGTCAGACTTTTTTGAGCGGCAAGGGCATTGGCAAGAGCCAGATTGGTTTGAGAGAAAACTACATGGTAACGGTCAATATAAGGATTGAGAGAAAGCGCCTGGATTTGCAGATTGTAGGCATCACTGCCCCGGTTATTTACAAGAGCATCAAGTGATTGCTTATAAATAACTTCCGCAAAATATGCCCGTCCCCCGAAATAGGTTATCAAAATGGTAATGATTATACCGGGAAGAAGAAGAAAATAGACACTTTTTCCCAAAAAGGCAAGATCAATCGAAAACAAGTTTTTTTTCTCCGATACGAAAGCAAGAAGAAGAATGGTCAATATAAAGACAGACATACTTGAGGGAAGGAAGACTTGGAGGATGAGGGAGAAGAGAAGGGGGAGAATAAAGGGTAGATATCCACTTTTTATAAGTTTTATAACTTTTATAATTATTATAAAAAATATAATTGCCGCAATTGCTCCTGTCTCTGTTGCCAGATTTAATATAAATGATGATGAGGAAGTAAAAATGATATTCCAGACGGGTGTTTGATTTATCAGAAGAGGTTTTCCAAGCGAAAACGCGGTAAGGAAATTGGATGGTCCAACCCCAAGGAGCATAGTCTTGAGATTTTTAAGTATTTCCAAAAAGATTATCCAACCGAAGCTAAGCGGTAAAATTATGGGTTTTTGATCTGTAAAAAGATGTATGGCAAGAAAGATGGTTGTGCCGCCGATGAGAAGAAGGGAGAGGAAATAGAGAATCATTCCTCCACCCCAGGGGTGGTGTTGCGCCTGCGGCACACCCCTGGGGTGTTCCCTTGCCGCGGTGTCTTTAAGACCTTCTGATTCCTCCACCTGGAAGGAGTCCTTCGGCCTTCGCCCGACGGAGTCAAGGCTTCGGCCGACGAAGTCGGGCCACCTTCCAGGTGTCTTATCTCTTTCGTCACCCGCGTTTAAATTAGAGGTGGTTAAAGGTAGCAGATTTATTACTACTTTTGATAATAGATAGATAGTTATAACAGAAAGAAACATTGCAGTAGAGAGAAGTGATCCGGCCGGAGTGAAAGAGTTTTTAGGGAGGATGCCGGTATACATGCCGATCACATAGAGACAGAGGAAAACAGCGTCAAAGACTAATATATTCATGAATACCTCACCCTTACCCTCTCCTTGTAGGAGAGGAGAGAAAGAGGTGAGGTTTTCTTTCCTTGCGTCACCAGCAAGAATATTAATAAGCAATAGATAAAGTACGAATCCGGATACTATCGCCGTAGTCGCGAGTGGCGTAGTGAGAGCGATACTTAAGTTAGGAGATTGAAACAGTGTGGAAACAGCCGCAATGCTGCTTAGGAAAAAAAGAGAAAGAGAAAAAGTGCCGGTTACTGCCGCAAATCTGCGCTGGTGAACAATCTTTAAAGTAAAAAGAATAAGAAGAATAACGACTGTAATCACCAACAAAGCCATCTTATTGTATTCGTAGGATTCGGATGTAATATACAGGAAAAAGATAGGAAAAAGAAAGACAAAAATTTTTACAGTTAATCTAAGCAGGCGATCCATCGTCGTTAACATGGCGGGCAACCTTGGTTGCTGCCGCATGTCCAATGCAGATATAAATTATCATATAAACATTTTTCCTGAGCTACACAAAATGCTCCCGCAGGAGGAGAAGAAGCTCCGCACCAGCGGTTACAGCAGCATTCATTGTTGGTACATGTTCCGGGGACTGTAGTAGGTGTGGGGGCAGGTGTAAAAGTAGGTGTGGGTGTGCCTCCGCCTCCGCCTCCGCCGCCTTCGCCTTGGGTAGGGAAGACATCGCTGCCTCCGCCTGTGCCATAAATTGAAGGAAGTCCGGCGAGCATGACCAGATTGGGGCTATGGACGACATAACTGTAATCTCTGGTTCCCATAGTAGGCGGAGCGCAGCCGTCCTTGCAGCCTACTCTTTCAATATCCGGATCGCCGCTATTTTCCAGTTTGGCATAGATGATATAATACAAACCGGTGTTGTCAGCATAGTAATAATATTGCCGGTTTGGCGCTAATGGATCTTTGGGTAGAGAAGAAGTATAAGGCAGAAAAGGTTCTCCCCAAAGGGCTTCGGTGATATTGCCGTTTACATCGCTTCCTGGATATTTTTCTTTATCATTATAATAATCTTCCAATACCCTTACCATCTTATTCAGATCAGTTTTCCTTTTGCTGTCTCGGGCTTTCTGGAGAGCGCCTTTAATATTGGTAATCAGACTGATACCGGCTAGAATGGCGATAATAGTGACGACGATTAAGATTTCGGCCAGAGTGAAGCCGGCAAGTTTGCGGGAGGGGTAGGGCATATAGAAAAATTATGAACCAATCCGTGGATTTTTTCCAGTAGTAAAAAGGGCAGGTATACCCAACTAACGTGAATTTGCAAGTCTTAAGACACCTGGAAGGTGGCCAGCTTGTCCCGAGCGAAGTCGAGGGAGACTCCTTCCAGGTGGAGGAATTTGCAAACTCGAGTATAATGGGTGTACTCCCGATACCTGGGGTGCCAAGCCCATGTACCAGAACGGTACAGGGCCATGAACCGACTGATTCATTGGCTAGTCCACCCGACGGGAAGGTGAGGGTGAGGGCTGAAACTATTGCTTCTGCGGGGCGTTGTAGTGCGAAATCAAAGGACCGTCCCTATTGTCTTACTTTTTTCTTCGGGTGAGGGAAGGAAGAGCTAGTATAACGAAAACCAACCCTATTAGGATTAAAATGAGA
>JACREK010000134.1 GCA_016218275.1 Candidatus Gottesmanbacteria bacterium
GCCGCCGGCGTTTACCTTTAAGTATTGGTGTATGTTCATGTTGACAAAAGTGTATTCTATCTTTATCTCATTACCTGAGAATAATCCTGATTTCTCAAGAAAAACCCTCAAAAGATAATTATGGTTTGAGCAAGGTATGTATCCTCTCATCTTCCAAAGCTCGTCCAGTCCAGTTATGAAGTGGTATCTTGGCTTAAATATCGTGTTTAGCCTTCCGCCGTGATACTTCTTTGTCAGAAGCTTGTATGATTTCTTCAGGAACTCCTCTTTTGTCTTTGATTCTTTTTTGATTTTGTCTATCGCTTTTCGCATTTCCTTTGGGATTTTTCTTGGCACAGGATAGGGCTGAAAAGAAAGAAGCGGCAGGAAAAACCTTGACAAGACGAATATCGTGAAAAACCACAGGAAAGCCATAAACAGTAGTATTGTGAGTATCGCATCCATAAGTATCTAAGAATAATCCACGTTAATAAAATTATCTTATTCTGTAGCCGATTTCTGCAAGCATCTCTACTATCGCTTCCAAAGGTATGCCGCGGGTAAGGTTATTGTAGCTGCCTTCAATTTTTCTGACAAATACGGCGCCGTACCCACTTAGGGATTGTGAGAAAATAACTTAATCAAAATTTTGGTCTTATTGTATAATTCCAATCTCCATGAAATTTTTCAGGTACAAGTTGTATTGTGGAGAATTCTTCATCAGAAATTTTCTTTCCTGTCTGGTATTTGTTTGTATCAAGTTTGCAGTCAACTTTTAGTCCTGTTTTTGTTGTCGTAGATGAAATGAGATTAATAATGACCGCATGACTGATTAATGGTTTTCCTCGCCAGTTCTGGCTGATGAAACTGAATAGGCGATGTTCGATTTTATTCCATTTACTTGTACCGGGTGGAAAGTGTCTTACTCGGATTTGAAGTCCAGTCTCGTCAGAAAATCGTTGAAGTTCATATTTCCAAAGTCGTGCGCGAGAGCTGTTGCTCCCGCCGCTATCAGCAGTGATTGTCAGTGTTTTTGCTCGAGGATAAGATTTCTTTCCAAGATTCTTCCACCATCTGCGAATACTTTCGACGGCAAATTCTGCAGTGTCACTATCAATACCAAGATTAATCCAACCATGATTATTATCAATATCATAAATGCCGTAAGGCACAACTTTTCCGAGTTCAGGAATTTCGAAGTCGTGTACACGAACTTCTTCAGGTTTTCCTTTTTTGTGCCATTCTTGACCATTATTTTTAAAATTTCCGACAAGCTCTTTCTTTTTTGTATCAACACTGATTACTGGTTCTTTTAATTTTTGACATTTTTTAACATCTTTATTGATAAATTCGAATTGTGCATTACGGTCGGGATGACTTGAGCCTTCACAAGTTTTCTTATTTGCTTGAAGGCTATATCCCTTATGATGTAAAAGTGACGCAACAGTAGGATAACTTACATGATGCCCTAGTTGATTGAGTTCTCTCTCGAGAACACGTGTGCTCTTTATTGTATATTTTAAGGGTGATTCAGGGTCGCCTCGACTCGTTGGTTCAACGAGTAATTCGATGTCATGTTCTAAACTTTTATCATTTGTTGTACATGACTTTCTACCCCCACCTTTTTTTCTGATGTGCTTCTCATTGACTGTTTTTGATAATGCGAGTTCATCAATTCCTTTTGCGATTGTGTTGCGCGAAATCCCTGTTGCCCTCGCAACAAGAGAAACTCCGCCTCGACCAATTGCTTTAGCCTCAGTTGCTACCCATCGGCGCCGAGATTGCTCATTTAAGGTTGGGGACATAAAACGAAATTTCTCCGCAATTATTCTTTCGATGTTCATAACTACAATAAAATAGAATTACTCCTTAATAAACTTTGCTCAAATTATTTTTTAACAAACCCTTAGGCCGCCCTTTCAGCCTTCTTTAGGACTTCAATGAATTGTGAGGGGTGATAATCATTTTTCCAAAGGTAATTAATGACCTTCGCATTAGTTTCAATAAGTTCTTCTACCAGTTCATAATTCTTAAGCGCTGCATCAACATTGGCATTTCCGAATCTTTCCCTTATTATCTTTTCTTTATTTTTGTCTTTCAATGTCTTGGTGAATTCTTTGCTCCCGCCCAA
>JACREK010000137.1 GCA_016218275.1 Candidatus Gottesmanbacteria bacterium
CTCAAGTGCAATGGGATAAGATAAGCCTCTACCGATTACATAGATATCTTCATATTTTGAAATAATATCAACTAACTTTTTAATCTTCTCTAAATTCTCATCACTTAATACTTCTTCAAGACTCAAAACCGTCTCTTTTAGTTCTCTCTGACCATTTTTTATACCTCCATTGAGAACATTTGCAAGTAGGATAAGATAGGCTAATTTCGCCGTAAAGGCCTTGGTGGACACAACTGCTTTTTCTGTTCCTGCACTTAACAATAACTTATAATCAACCAGTCGATATAGCGATGAACCTAAGACATTTACTAAGGCTCCTAACGAGGCTTTTTTATCTTTAGCCTTTTTCATAGCATCAATTACATCAATGGTTTCACCTGACTGTGACAACGCTATAACAAAACTTTTGGGAGTGAGAAAATCCACCGTGTAACCGAATTCACTCCCTTGTGCCCAGTTGATGTGTCGTTTGGCAACCTTGGAAAAGATGTAACTTCCGGAAAGAGCGGCATAAGCTGCTGTTCCGCAACCCACCAGATAGGTACCGTATGAATGTTTTATGAGATTGGCAAATTCTTCTATTTTTTCTTCATTATCGTTGGCAATACTTTCTATCACCTTTGGCTGATCGAAAATTTCCTTCAACATGAAATGTGGAAATTCCCCCTTTTCAACCACCTTAATATCCCAATTTATTTTGGTGAAATTCACTTTTTTGACTGCACCGTCGGCTGCTCTAAAGACTGAAATTTTATCTCCCGACAGCAGCACCACTTCGTCATCTTCCATAAAATAAACTTCCCGCGTATAAGGCAAAATTGCATGGGCATCAGAAGCCAAAAAATTCTCTGTCTTTCCTTTTCCCAAAGCCAGAGGCGAACCGTTTTTGGCAGCCACGAAGGTTTGTGTTGCCGTATCCATCACTATAATCGCATTAAGTCCTTCGAAACTATTAAAAGCCAGCCTTACTGCATCCGGAAAATTTTTCTTTTTGAGGTTTTCTTCGATTAGATGTATTGCTACTTCTGTATCAGTCTCTGAGATAAACTTGTGCCCTTTTTTTAACAGCTCTTTCTTAATCTCATCGTAATTCTCAATTATTCCATTGTGGATAAGAGCGAGTTTTTTTGTACAGTCAATATGAGGGTGCGCATTTATGTCAGTAACTCCACCATGAGTGGCCCAACGAGTATGCCCAAAAGCAATATTACTTTCTGGTAAATCTGAAACAGTTGCCTCTCCAATCTTTCCCGCCTTTTTTTTTATACTTATTTTTTCACCTCCTACCGCTATTCCCCAGGAATCATAACCGCGATATTCCAAGGTTTTTAAACCTTTCAGAACCAATTCCTTAGCATCTTTCCTTTTGCCTATATATCCGAATATTCCGCACATAAGAAAAATTAAATATTAACAGAAGTTACGCAGTGAATTTTGATTCAGATTGTCATTGCGAGCCCCGACGGTACCGTCGGGGCGTGGCAATCTCTTGACTTGTTCAAGCTCGCATCCGCGAGAGATTGCTTCGTCTCCGCCAGTTGGCGGATCCTCGCAATGACAGGTTGCGTAAGTCCTGATATTAAATATCAAATATTAAAAAAAATTTCTAAATTCTTAATTCTTTTCTTAGTGATTGTCTTGTCTTGTTTGATATATCAATACGATTATCCTTAATTAAATAAGAAGATTCAGCCTTGCAACAATATTTATTGTCAGATAAATCCCGATCCAGGACTACTCCCGCTCCTACAAAACTTCCTTTTCCTATTTTTATTCCCGGCATGATAGAGGCATTTACGCCTATACGGACGTTCTCTCCGATTATTGCTCCAAGTTTAACTTTTCCTGAATCCATCAATTGTCCAGCTATTTTTGATTTTATCGATCCTTCATCTAACCTGAAATTAGCTAGTACCGTACCTGAACCCATACTGACATTGTTGGCGATTACAGAGTCACCTACGTAATTCGTATGGAACCAGCAATTGTTGCCGATATGACTTCGGGTGATTTCACTGCCGTTACCTATTACGCAATTTTCTCCAATCAAAGACTGGCGGATCAGGACATTATTGCCAACAACAGTTCCCCGACCGATATAGGTGGGACCAACGATTTTTGCATTTTCCAAAACTCTCACTCCTTCTCCCAGATACACTTTACCGCTGATAACTGAGGACATATCTATCGTTACTCCTTTATCTTTTCTTTCTGTGACTTTATCCAAATAATATGCGGAAATATTAAGCACATGCCAGGGATATTTCAGATATCCAAAAAATCCTTTATAGTGGAGAAACTTCACCACTCTACCGTTTTTAACCATCCAATCTAAACCTTGTTCAAAAGAATCATCTCTGTTTTCTTCCACTTTTTCCAAAGCTTCGGCAAGCATACCGCCGTCTTTAAAATAATCAAAAACAAAAGTAATAATATTACTGGGAAGTTCGGTGGGTTTTGGCTTTTCAACAATCCCCGTAACATTTCCTTCTTTTACTTTGAGATATCCGCCGGGAAAATAATTCTCCAGTGTCATTCCGGTAATAATTCCATCAGGATGAGAAGCTCTTAACTTGGTAAGTTGAGATGGAAGACTATCTTCAAAAACATCGGAGGGTCCAACCACCAGTACTTCTTTACCTGCAATTAAACTCTTTGCAGATAAAACTGCTCCGGCCATACCTTTTTTTTCCGTTTGAGAAACCAAAGAGATGGAAGCCTGCGGAAATGCGCTTTTTACAATCTGAAAATTTGGTTTATTGTCATTGTTTACAACAATAACAAAATTTCGCACTCCCCAGCGGAATAATTGGGAAACAGAATGATAAATCAGCGGTTTTCCCAAAAAAGGAATAAAATGTTTGTCAGAAAGCGGCCAAAACCTTGATGAATCCCCTGCTCCCAGAAGCAGACAAAGAATGTCTTTCATAATAAATCTCCTTTTATTCTTTTAATTTTAGCACCAAGACTGCTTAAGCGCATTTCTATGTCCTCGTATCCTCTGTCAATATGTTCTATTCCAGAAATTATACTTTCACCGCTTGCTATCAGTGAACTTAATATTAAGGTGGCACCTGCCCGAAGATCACAAACGTCAATAACAGCATTGTGAAGGTTTTGCGGTCCATATATTTTTATGGCTTGAAGATTATTTCTTTTATCCTTCCAGTTAAAATTGTATGTTGTTTGCGGACTGGCGACTTTTGGATTAAAGAAGTCAATTTTTGCTCCCATTTTACGAAGTTCACTTACATAGCCAAATCTATCTTCATAAATCGTCTCATGTATAGTAGATATTCCACCTCCTTGAGTCATCAAAAGTGCCCAGGGAGCCTGCCAATCAGTCATAAAACCTGGATGAGGGGAAGTGGTGACATTGGTGGGTTTAAGTTGAGGGCTGGAAAAAAATCTGGTTTTAGTGCCGGAAATTGGTTCCCATCTGCCGCAGGCTTCATCTAACTTTTCCAGGAAACTTTTTAAATATTCCCGCTGCGTTCCATCAACTATTAAATCCCCTTTTGTAGCTATAGCAGCAATAGCAAAAGTCACTGCCTCATTTCTATCCGGCATGACACTAAATTCTGCCCCGTCAAGTTTTTTGACTCCGGAAATTGCAATCACTCTTTTGCGCCTTCTGATTTTTGCGCCCATAAGATTTAACAGTCTTATAAGATCATCGACCTCCGGCTCCTCTGCCGCATTTTCCAAAACTGTTTCTCCGTCTGCCAGAACGGCCGCCAATATCAAGCTTTCTGTTCCGGTATGCGTATTAGTGGTAAATCTGTACTTTGCTCCATGCAGACGATTAGTTTCGGCTACAAAAAAACCATTCTTATATTTTATCTTTGCACCCATAGCTTTTAAACCGTCTATATGGCGGTCTATCGGTCTTTTTCCTATACGGCATCCCCCCGGATTGGGAACCGTTGCTTTGCCTAAACGGGAAAGAAGCGGCCCCATAACCATGGTGGCAGTCCTGTACAATCCGCCTAACTGAAGAGGAACGATATGATTTTTCAACCCATCACCGATAATAGTCATCGTATGATTTTCTTTCAGCTTGACTGCAACACCCAGAGGTTTGACTATTTCAGCAGTGCCAAATATTGAAGAAATAAGAGGTACATTTTCCACATATATGGGTTTATCCGTAAGCAGTCCTGCCAGGATAACTTTCATGGCCACATTTTTAGCTCCGCTTACTTTGATCTCACCCTGAATTTTGTTGCCGCCTTTTACTATCAATCTATCCATCTTAAAATTCTCCCACAAGAACAATTTCTTCTTTTAAATCCACTCCATATGTCCGTCTGACTTTCTCTTTGGCAAGTGATATCAATTTTAACACATCAGAAGCAGTTCCTTCCCCTTGATGGACTATAAAATTGGCATGGGCTTCTGAAAATTGCACCGAACCCACTTTATACCCTTTTAATCCCACGCTCTCCAAAAGGTAGCCTGCGGAACGGGTAAATTCCGGTGTAGCAAGTCTGACCGCATCGCTTTTCTCGATATTTCTAAAAGTACAACCTGAAGAATATTTTCCTTGGGGCTGAGTTTGTTGACGATACTTTAACACGTTTGTAGCTTCTTTCCACAGAGTTTTTTTATCTCCTATCTGCAATGCCAATACAACCGATACTACTACCTCTTTTGTCTTTTGACAAATACTGTAATCATAAGCGAAATGAAAGTATTTATTTGACACTTCTTTTTCTTTTCCATGGTGATCTATCAATTTGGCGCTTATTATTTTCTCTCCGAAAAACTGACCTTTACTTATATTGTGAGCATTTATCCAAACTGCCCCGCCCACCGTCCCTGGCTGTCCCATGAAAGCCTGGATTCCACAATATCCCTGATCCAAACAAAAACGGACCAGCCTGTTTATTCCCACACCGCTTTCCACTTGCAGATACACCGTACGGACTTTTTTGTCACCCTGCGCTCCAGCGAATTTGATTTGACTGGTGTCATTTTTAATTATCAATCCACAAAATCCTTTATCCGAAATTAATAAATTTGTGCAACCGCCGACAACAAAAAAGGGTATACCCAAACTGGATGCTCCCAAAACAGCAGCGATTAAATCGGCTGATGTTTTGGCACGGAAAAAAAGATCCGCCGGTCCTCCAATTCTAAAGCTGGAATATTTCGATAAAGGCTCGTTAATTAAAACTCTGGTCTCTCCCAGTAGTCTAGTCAGTTTTTGATAATTTGGTCTCATGGTTCGATTTTACTCACCATGACCCTGAGTTTACAGAATGGGTCATGAAAATTTTTCCTTAGAGCCTGTTTGAATACTCATCATTGTCATCCCGACCAAGCCTGAAAGGCGCGTTGAGGGATCTCTCGCAAATGCGAGCATTTTCTCAGACAAGCTGAGAGATTCCTCGACTGCGCTCGGAATGACAGTTTCCAAACAGGCTCTTAAAAAGGAAAGTTAAATCTTTTTGCCACGTAAATATATCTCCGGCGCCCATGGTAATTACCAAATCATTATCTTTTGCATTTGCTTGCAAAAAAGACAGGACCGCTTCCTTATCTTTTTGATAAACCGCATTATTTTTGTATCTGTTCATCTCCAAAACCAACTGTTTAGATGAAACTGTAGAATCAAATTTTTCTCTTTTTGACGGATAAATATCTGTGATGACGGCCAAATCCGCACCTGTAAAAGCTTTTGTAAATTCGGCAAACAATGCTTTTGTCCTGGAAAATGTATGAGGCTGGAAGATAACAACAATCCGCCGGTGTGGAAACCATTCCCTTGCTGCGGAAATTGTAGCTGAAATTTCTGTAGGATGATGCGCATAGTCGTCATATAATAAAACCTGCTTAAACTGGCCTAATTTTTCAAACCGTCTCTTGCAACCGGTATATAATTTAAGTATATCCTTAACTTTATCCCAACTCAGTCCCAACTGATTTGCCACAATACTTGCCGCAAGGGCATTTAAAAGGTTATGTTTTCCGGGGATCTTCAGCATATAATCCCCTAAATCAAGTTTCTGATGATAAACTCTTCCAAAACTCAATCCTTCTCCGAAAGAATAGCTTTTTATATGAAAGTCTGATTGTGGCGAAAATCCATAGGTTAATACTTCCCTCTTCACCTTTGACAGAATATCTCTGACATTCTCATTATCAGCACAGGCAACAATCAATCCGTCATTTGGAACTTTCGCAAGGAAGTGCAAAAAGGCTTTTTTCACGTCGGCAATATCGGAAAAAGCATCGGGATGATCGTATTCAATATTGGTTATCACTAAAATTTTGGGGTTCTGCCACAAAAATCGCGGCCGAGTGTCAGTCTTTGGACAAGTCATATATTCATCGGCTTCTGCAATAAAATAATTTCCTTTTCCGAAGTGCCCGGCCGGTCCCAACCCGTTAATATCTGAAGTGCCGATAATGTATGACGGATCCAGTCCTGCTTTGGCCAATAAGAAGGCAATCAGTGCCGAAGTAGTAGTTTTACCATGACAGCCGGCAACAGAAATCCCGACATTTCCCTTCATGATATTACCCAAAGCTTGCCCATTCATCAAAGTAGTCAGACCGCGTTTCTTCGCTTCAACTGCCTCCGGATTGGTCATGCCACCGTGAGCTCCTGTAACAATAACTAAATCATAATTTGCATCAATATTTTCAGGATAAAAGCCTGTTTTAATTTTGATATTTTGTTTTTTTAAAACCTCATCTGTCGGAAAAATGTCTTCGACATCAGATCCTGTTACTTGATAGCCCTTCTGTTTTAAATACACAGCCAGAGCAGTCATTGCAATTCCTTTTATTCCTATTAAATATGCTTTCTTTTTTCTCATAATTCTTTTCAATATAACCTACCAAACTTATGCTATATAGACAACGTTAATAGAAAATGACAAAGGTTATTGTTCGAGCGTAGCGAGAACTTCTCACTTCGTTCGAAGAATAATTGGTATCATTTAAGTGTGTTATCTATAGCATAAGTTTGTTCAATATTTCCAATAATATTTATCATTCTTCCGGCTATTTTTCCATCCCGTCTAAAAGACCAGTATTTGTTATCACAGCTGGTACACACTTTAGAAATCTCAATATTATCAGGCAAAATACCAAGAGATTCCAACTGCAATGAAGCTATCCTGCTAAGGTTGAGATACCAGAATGTAGAACTTTTCTTTCGAGATTCACCTGGAAGGAGTCCATTCGGCCACCTTCCAGGTGTTGCGAAGCGACTCCTGGAAGGTGTATGTTGGATAGATAATAATTTTTGAAATTTGAGGAATCGCTTTCTAGAGACTCTATAACAGCATACTTGGATATGGGGACCCACTGCTACTTTTAAATTCATTGGGCTGGAACCTAATTTTATCATTTTGTTTAACGCATTTATTATTATTCCTTCATACAAACCCTTCCATCCTGCATGAATTGCTGCTGTCACCTTCTTTTTAGGATCAAAGAAAAAAATTGGCAGACAATCGGCTGTCCGGATACCTAATAACAACGGTTTATTTGTTACTAAACCGTCGTATCCTTTTATAAATTTTGCTTTGTCATCTTTGATAATTGCTACTTTATCACTATGAATCTGTTCTGCGGTAATAATATTTTCCAAAGGAAAAGTTGAGTTTTTATCTCCAAAAAAATGCAATAAATTTGGATATTTAGAAAGGATTTTAGACCTTACCATAGATAGCTTTCTGTATTGCCTGTTTCTCATTCCACGGATATTCGGTTTTGCCATAGCACATGGATTTTTCGTGACCTTTGCCGCAAATAAGAATAAGGTCACCTTTTTGCGCCAAATTTCTGAGGGCAAAGTTAATCGCCTCTTGCCTGTCTGGTATCCGCCAAAAATATTTTTTTCCTTTTTTTAATCCCGTTAAACTCTTGTCTTTTTTATTCTCTTCTTCTGCGCCTGCTGTAAGACTTCCGTCAGCAATCTGTCCGATAATATCTCTTACGTCCTCAGTCCGGGGGTCTTCTGCGGTAAGTATTGTAAAATCGGCCAGTTTTGCCGCAATTTCTC
>JACREK010000139.1 GCA_016218275.1 Candidatus Gottesmanbacteria bacterium
ATCGAGAGACTTTCAGCTATCTCCAAGATTGTTTGTGGCTCCTTATTGTAAAGGTAAAGGTAGACTTTCGTCTCCAACGGGTTTAAACCGAATTCCGCAAGTTTTTGAGATATTTCATTGATTTTGACCATATGTCGAACTTGTCGGACAGTTCCGACGTCAAATATACACTTTATGACTGTAATTGTAAAGTGAGGCTTTATAGCAAAGCAATCAACATGAGTTATGTTAAAGAAATTGCAAAAATCTATGACTACTTAGCAGATAGGTATGATTATATCTATCAGAGTCCGGTCAATCATGGCGAGAATAGAGTGGTATTTGATCTTGTGGAAAAACACATGGGTAAGTCGATCTTGGATATAGGGTGCGGAACTAGTCTGTTTCTCGAATATCTCAATCCTTCTAAGTATCTAGGGATTGATGTTTCAGAAAAAATGATAGCCCTTGCGAGAAAAAGATATCCTGAACGACATTTTATTGTTGGAGATATGCACAACTTGCCCCTAAAAGATGAAACGTTTGATACAGTGGTTAGTCTATTTAGTTGCCTAAATCTTACACTCACTCCGAAAATGATAGCCGATGAAATACTAAGAGTATTAAAACCAGGTGGTCATTTTATAGGAACAGTAGTCGGTCTACGGATGAAATACAACATTCTAGCTGGCCCAAAAGACCATGACTGGAGAAATATACCGATCACCTATTATACCCAAAAGAGTATAAAGGAAGCCTTTGGTTTTGAGGAACTTCAGATTCTAGGTCTGAATTATCTTGGTAATTTATTTGAAAAACATGAAAGATACGTAAATAATGAGTTCGGGTTATTAGGAAGGACAGCTCCCGACTTAGCAAGACATATGATTATCATCGGTCGTAAATCACTATCAACCGTCTGAAATTCGCCACAAGATAAGCGCGGCGTAGGTACGGTAGGGAGACCATTTGCTGCTTATTTTCTCTATCTGTTTTTGTGTCGGCTCGTTTTTCATCTTATATAATTTCTGCATTGCGCGCCGAAGTCCCAGATCTCCGGCGGAAAATACATCTTCACGGGCCAATGAAAACATCAAAAACATTTCCGCTGTCCACCTACCGATTCCGTGCAATTTAGTCAACTCATTGATTATTTCCTCATCAACTAATCCGTCTAATTTTCCCAAATTGATTTCGCGTTTTACCACTTTTTTCGCCAGATTTTTCATGAATTCCACTTTTTTCCAAGAAGTACCGGCTTCTTTTATTTTACTCTCCGGAATTTTTAACAATTTTTCAGCGGTTATAATTTCCTTGCTAAAAAGATTTTTGAATTTATTAAAAATCGTCCGTGCAGCTTTATCGGATAGCTGTTGGTTGATAATTGCCTCACAAATATCAGCGAAGAAATTTTCGGATTTTTCCAGAGGTGCAAGAGGTCTGATTTTTCCTAAGACTTTAAAAAGAATCGGATCAACTTTTTTAAAATGTTCTATGAGTCTTTTATCCATTTTCTGATTTCCCGAATTGATCTTGCCGGACTATCCGTATCAAATAGAACTGCATTCCATCCCAAGGCTTGGGCTACCTCTACATTTATCGCAAAATCATCTATAAATAAAATATTCCCAGGCTTAACCTTTGCCTTTTTTTGGGCATGATGGTATATTTCCTTTTCCGGTTTTACCTTACCCAATAAACATGATTGTACAACTGTTGTATAATTTATATCCGGAATATTTCCCGATTCTCTCAAATGGTCATAAACTCCGTGATGAATATTGGTCAGAAGTCCCACCGGTAGATGTTTGGCTGTTTCTTTAACAAATCTATGTGTCTCTATAATCGGAGTAAATTTTTTCATGGAGAAATTAAAAAAATCAAAATCTTTCCCTGAAGATATACCCAAATCAGCGTACATATTCTCCCATAATTTCTGATAAGTGATTATTCCCCTGCAGGCAGCTTCATCATGTTTAGCATAAACACGCAAAACTTCATCAAATGGTTTTTTGTGTTTAGCAGCTATCTCTACCAATACTTCCCGCCAGCGAAACAGCACTCCTCCTACGTCAAAATAGACAAATTTGATATCCTTTTTCATTTAAAACCAGCCTCTCTTCTTCTTGCCTTCTTCCTCAAACTCGGAAAGAATTTCTTTCTGACGACTGGTAAGTCTAGTCGGGATTGTCACCTTGACGCGGACATACTGATCACCGCGGCCGCCGCCATGTACATGCGGAACTCCTTTTCCCCGAAGTCTTATAAACGTACCCGACTGTGTTCCCGGTTGAATTTTTAAATTCAGCGTCCCGTCAATAGTCGGTACAGCTACCACATCTCCTAAAGCTGCTTGGGTAAAACTTATTTCAATATCTGTCACTAAATCATAATCTTCTCTTTTAAAACGGGAATCCGGCTGCACTTCTACCACTACATCATAATCACTAAAGCGGATATGCGATCCGTCGTCAACCCCCGCCGGAATTTTTATTTTTTGTCTTTTACCCTCAACCTCAACAATTTTTTCCACACCTTTTACTGCTTCCATAAAATCTATGGTTAATCTATATACAGTTCTGCGAGGCTGGTGTCTGCCAAATGGTGATCCGCCACCAAAAAACTGCTCAAAAATCTCAAAAGGATCGGAAAATCCTCCAAAATCTACTCCCTCGAATCCTCCCCCTGGTTGACCTCCATAAGTGGTATAAGTATAGGTGAAAGGACCATATCTGCCTGATTGAGTCTGCGCTCCAAACGGTCCTTCTGCACCAAAACCAGCGCCAGGCTTAAAGGCTGCCTCACCATACTGATCATAAACTTCTTTCTTTTTGGAGTCGGAAAGCACTTCGTAAGCCTTATTTATTTCTTTAAACTTCTCATTTGCCTCGGAACTTTTATTCCTATCCGGATGCCATTGTAAAGCAAGTTTCCGATAGGCACGTTTAATTTCTGCCTCCGAAGCATTTTTCGATACCCCTAAAACTTCATAGAAATCTTTCGCCATATGTGTATTTTATCAAAAAAAGCGCATTATAGCGCTTTTCAAATTATATAATAGTTTTTTGCGCAGCAGTATGAATTTTTCGAAGCGCACACACGGGACTCTTAAACCAAGTAAATATAATACTAATGCCATTAGGATCCTGAAACAAGTTCAGGATGACAACGCTCTAGAAAACCTTGATATATTGTAAGCTAGAAAAATTTATACGCGAGCAAAAAACTCAGCTCACCACTTCCCCTTCCTGCACATCTTCTTTTTTAGTCTTTTTTTCCTCTTTTTTCTCTCCATTTGGTTCTTCTGTCTTCTGCTTGTCCGCCGAAGCCTGGCCGGAGGCGGATTGCTGTTGTTGTTGTTGATACATCGCCTGGCCAATTTTTTGCAAGGAGTCAGAAAGGTCTTTGGTCTTTGTCTCTAGATCTTCCTTTGTACCGGTCTCCAAGATGGATTTAAGCGCAGATATTTTTTCCTCTACTTCTTTTTTGACACCTGCGGCAACTTTGTCTCCTGCATCTTTAAGAGATTTTTCCGCTACATAAATCATGTTGTCTGCTTTATTTCTGACTTCAATCTTATCTTTTTTAGCAATGTCTTCAGATGCGTGCGCTTCTGCTTCTTTGGTCATTCTGTCTATCTCATCTTTGGAAAGTCCGGTTGAACCGGTAATCTTGATACTTTGGCTTTTACCGGTAGCTTTATCATGAGCTTTCACATTTAAGATTCCATTGGCATCAATGTCAAAAGTTACATCGACTTGAGGAATCCCTCTGGGTGCTGGCGGAATACCATCGAGAATAAAGCGTCCCAGTGATTTATTGTCAGCCGCCATCGGCCGCTCTCCCTGCAGTACATTTATCTCAACCGATGTCTGGTTATCAGCAGCAGTTGAGAAGATTTCACTCTTTGAAGTCGGCACTGTCGTATTTCTGGTTATAAGAGGTGTCGACACTCCACCCAATGTCTCTACCCCCAAAGTCAAGGGTGTCACATCCAGAAGTACCACATCTCTTACTTCTCCCGTTAAGACTCCTGCCTGAACTGCGGCACCCACTGCTACAACTTCATCCGGATTGACACTCTTATTTGTCTCTTTGCCGAAAAATTCTTTTACGACTTCTATAACTTTCGGCATTCTGGTCATTCCTCCAACCAAAACCACTTCATCAATCTTTTCTTTGGTAATCTTGGCATCTTTAAGACATGCCTCAACAGGAGTAATCGTTTGTTTAATCAAATCTCCCACTATACTTTCCAGTTTTGCCCTGGTTAATTTCATCACTAAGTGGAGCGGACCTTCTTTTCCTTGGGTAATAAACGGCAGATTGATTTCTGTTTCAAGACTGGTAGATAATTCAATCTTTGCTTTCTCGGCACTGTCTCTTAATCTCTGGAGTGCCTGCGGGTCTTTTCTTAAATCTACCCCATGTTCTTTTTTAAATTCATCAGCAAGAAAGTCCAGTATCTTCTTATCAAAATCATCTCCTCCCAGATGTGTATCACCGTTGGTTGCTTTCACTTCATAGACACCGTCCCCCAACTCAAGGATAGAAATATCAAAAGTACCTCCACCCAAATCATAGACAGCTACAGTATGGGCATGCTTTTTCTCCAGACCATAAGCAAGCGCCGCAGCTGTCGGTTCATTAAGAATTCTTTTAACTGTTAGTCCTGCAATTTCTCCTGCCTGCTTGGTGGCCTGCCTTTGGGAATCGTCAAAATAAGCAGGAACTGTAATGACTGCCTCAGTTACCTTCTCGCCCAAATAACTTTCTGCATCTGCTTTTATTTTTTGAAGTATCATTGCCGATATTTCCTGGGGTGTGAAAGTTTTACCTTCGACTTCAACGACAGCCATCCCCTCGCGACCGGATTTGATGCCATAAGGCAACCACTTGACATCATATTGAACGCTCTTATCTGTATATTTTCTACCCATCAGTCTTTTGATGGAAAAGACCGTAGATTTGGGATTTATCACTATTTGCCTTTTGGCTACATCCCCAACTATATGTTTAATCGGATCAACTACAGAGGGGATAACATTTCTTCCCTCGGCGCTGTGAATTACTTTGGGACTGCCGCCCTCCATAACGGCAACACATGAATTGGTTGTTCCAAGATCTATACCTATAATTTTTGACATAAATTTTTACCTCCTATTAAATAAAATTCTAAACTATCTACCTGTTTTGGTCATTTGTATTTTGATAATTTAAATTTGTTTCGGATTTAGGATTTTGTATTTTGGATTTATTTTCAATTTTCTTTCCTACCTTCACCTGTGCTACTCTTATCACTTTATCTTCCAATTTATAGCCTGCTCTCACTTCTTCAATCACATCATCTTCTTTTTCACTTTCTACCACTTCTACACATTCCATCTCATGCGGATTAAATTTCTTGCCTAAGACTTCAATTTTTACAACACCATGTTTTACTAATACTTCCCAAAAACTTTTAACTCCAAGTGTCAATCCCGGATCTTTTAAGTGTTCTTCCGCTTGCTCAAAAGTGTCTAAAACAGCCAACAGTTCATGAATAATTTTTTCCGATGCATATTTTACTAACTCTTTTTCTTGTACCTTTACCCTCTTCTCCAGATTCTGGTAATCTGCTAAAGCCCTAAAATACTTACCTTTCCATTCCTCGATCTCTTGTTGCAACTTCTTTGTCATTACGATTACCAATTGGAAGAAACTTCATTAATAAGATTTCCTATATAACGCACCATGGGTACAATTCGGGGATAATTTAATCTTGTCGGGCCGACTACTCCGATTGCTCCCTGATGTGAAGGGGAAATAAAGCGTACAAATACTCCACCACATTGATTTAGCAACTGACTGCCCAGTTCTTCTCCCAGAAGTATGGCAAGCGGATCCGAACTTGCACTAAGGTGGGAAAAGATATTCCACCAATAGTTATATTCATCCAAAGTATCAAGCAAGTGTTTGGTAACATCTATATCGTAAAACTCAGGCATATCCAGAATATTTCCAACGCCTGCGGTATAGACATCTCCCTCATCCGTAGCGGCCAAAGACATAGCTTTCGTCTGTTTTGCCAAGACGCGGGTAGCTTCTTTCAATAATTTTTCCATCTCAGATCTGTATTCCCAGACATTTTGCTTCACCGAAACTTCTTCAGCTACAGACATATCTTTTAGTTTCATGAGTTTTTCAACATAGAGTTTTAAAGCTTGCGGAGTTGGAGATCTGCCGGCAGACGTATGCGGCTGTTTGAGAAATCCAGCTTGTGTAAGACTTATCATCTCGTTACGAATGGTTGCTGGAGAAACTCCCAAGTTGTATTTTTTATCCAATGTTTCTGATCCGACTGGTTCGGCTGTTTCAATATATTCTTCAATAATTGCCTTGAGAATTTGAGTTTGTCTGTCTGTCAAATCTGCCATATTTTTAAGTTAGCACTAAGATAACATGACTGCTAATTTTTGTCAAGGGCGTAATGGGTCTTCGATAAAGACAGTGGGTAGAAAATCGATGTTTGGTTTATTGTTACAATGAAAACGGTAGAGTAAATTAGTATTGAAGTATTTTTACGATCAAATTGTCATCCCGACCAACCCTGAGCTTGTCGAAGGGGCGTGG
>JACREK010000135.1 GCA_016218275.1 Candidatus Gottesmanbacteria bacterium
CGCCAGTCAAAGGGATAAAGAAAGAGTGACGTATTTTCTACAAAGCCCATGTCCGTCAGCGTTTTTTTGATGCCGTCGTATTCCCGGACAAACGTGTTGATTTTCCAGTTACTTTGGGAAACGGTTTTATTCTCCAGAATCGCCTCCTTATTCCACGACGCAAACATGCCGGGGATGATAATTACTGGTGGCGTTGGTGTTGGGGTAGGGGTTGGAGTGGGAGTAGGGGTGGGGGTAGGAGTGGGAGTGGGAGTTGGAGTAGGAGTAGGTGTGGGGGTAGGCGCAACACAACCTGAGCTGTCACAAAGTTGAAAGTTTGCAAACTCAGAATTAATACCAAATAAGCTTAGAATGATTTTATTAACGTTAAAATCTAAACTGCTACTTGTCCATGTAAGTAACGTTGTTCCATCCGCTTTTAGATTTATTATAGAATTGCCAGCACCGGAGATATTTAGCTCAATGTGATGAATACCGACCGAAGGACTCCAAGATCCAGTGGTCCCGCTTGGGATATTGGAATCACGTAAAAGTATTGTATTTGGAGTGGCCCCATAACCAATTCCAAACATATAAGCATTTTTCCACTGATTAAAAGCAGTATTGCTTATGAAAATGCCCATATCTGACGCTGGTAATGAATTTATTTTCATGTCGATTTTGATAGTTACGTCCTTAGGTAATGCTTCATCATGGACCAAGCTGGAATAGTCACCTGAGTGGGCCGGGTCAACCGCGATACCAAATCCTGTGGAAATTGGGGCGAAATGGCCAGGATAAATTGACCATAAGGAAGAGTTATATCCTCCAGAGAAGGAATCAGAAAAAACTACAGCTGCTTTCGTTAAGGGAGGACGGAAGACAAAGAAAAGAAGTATTATAAAAAGAAGTAAGTACCTTTTCATTTTCGCAAAATAAAAGCCCGTTAATTTACGGGCATATCTTATAGTATACCTATTATTATAATGTTTTGCAACTAGATCTATTTTTTGAGAGTTGTTGTTTGAACAAGGTTTAAAATGGTACACTAGAGAATATGACAAGTCCAAAAAATTCATGTCTTTACTGTGATTCAGCAGAAATAAAGACCTATAAAATGATTAATGATTATGTAATTTATTCCTGCAATGAATGTCATTTGTTATTCACGGATTACGACACTAAAGAAGAAAGCGCTTCAATTAATAGAGAATGGTATTCAGATGCTTATATTTTAAATTATCAGAAAAAAGCACAAGAGTTAAAAAAGAGATTTGTTCAGAAAGTGCATGAATTAGAAATACTAAAAAGAGGAGGAAGCCTTTTAGACCTAGGATGCGGTGTCGGTTTGTTTCTTGAGTCTCTTAGCGAAACCGCTCGATATAAGTGGAAATTGTATGGGCTTGACATAAATGAAAAGCTTATAGATAAAGCTGAGGGACGATTGCGCGGGAAAGCGCAAAAGTTATTCTTAGGTAAAGTTGCGTCCTTAAATCTTAAAGTAGAAACTTTTGATTGTATTACATGTTTTGACGTACTTGAGCATGACCACGAGCTCAAATTAACATTAAGGGAGATAAGAAGGTTGCTAAAATCTTCAGGATTATTGCTAATCCAAGCCCCAAATTATTCTAGTGTAATGGCTTATCTTTGTGGTGAAAGATGGGATTGGTGGGCTGTTCCTGACCACGTTTTTCATTTTAACCCCGATTCTCTTTCTTTGGTTTTACAAAAAGAAGGCTTTCGGGTCAGAAAGTTATATACGTGGGATCCACGCGAAGAGTTTATTTCAAATATTCGAGGATCTATTAAAAGCCGACTCAAATCGAACAATTATATTGGTAGAATCGTCTCAAAATGCTCATATATTCCGCTTTTATTCTTATGGGGTTTACTTAATGTTATTGAAAAGAAATTTAATATTGGAAGTTTGATAGTTATTTTTGCGGAGGTTTAATATTTATGACTCTCTCAGTTGTAATGGTCACCTATAATTCAGCAGATGTGGTGGAGGGGGCGTTGAAAAGCATTGCGGGGTTGTGGGATGAGTTGTTGGTCGGGGACGAGGGGAGTACGGATGGGACGGTGGAGATGGTGAAGAGGTATGGAGGGATAATAAATCCGACCAATCCGACCAATTTACTCCTGCGAAGCAGGATCTCGCTCCGCGAGACAATCCGACCAATGAAAACGAAAAATCTTGGGGAAAGGAAACAGGAATTGGTGGCAAGGGCGAAGGGGGA
>JACREK010000136.1 GCA_016218275.1 Candidatus Gottesmanbacteria bacterium
AAATTATGAATAATGTATTAATGACTCATATTTATTACGGTGATCCGTCAGAAGAGTTTTCAGTAAAACTTGCCCAAACTCTTGTTGCTGCCGGTGCTGATATATTAGAAATTGGTGTTCCTTATTCGGATCCGGTTTGTGATGGAGAGGTATTTCAGATGGCTTGTAAGAGGGCACTGCAAAACGGTATTACACCTTTCAATGTATTAGAAGGAATCAAGAAAATAAGAAAGAAAGGACATAGTCAAAAGATTTATTTAACCAGTTACTATGCCCCTATTTTTAAGATAGGAATTGGGAAGTTTATAGGCTTAGCAAAGCAAGTAGGTGTTGACGGATTGATAGTGCCGGATATTTTATTGGAAGAACAGACAGAATTGAGAGGATTTTGTGACATATATGGATTGTCACTAATCCAGTTTGTCACGGTTTATTCTGATAGAGAAAGGCTAAGACAGATCTGTAGAGCATCATCTGATTTTATATATTGCATTTCTTTACCGGGAGTGACTGGAGAAAATAAGCTTGCCCTGAGTGAAGTCGAAGGGTTAATAAAGTTAATAAAGTCGATGACGAGTAAATCTATCTATGTAGGTTTTGGGATAAAATCAGCAGAAGATATAAAGGAGATTATTCAGATAGGAGCAGATGGAATAATTGTCGGAAGTGCAATTGCAAGAATTTATGAGAAAAATATTTTTCAACCTGAGAGTACTCTTGCGGAAATTTCTGCCTTTGTTGGAAAGTTAAAAAAGGGTACTATTTTTTGATACTTTGGAAATTTTAGCCCAAGCTGTTTTACATAAATATTATTTGTTACAATGAATATATAAATAGCCCGCCTTCATTCAGGTTTGACTCCCCGATTTAATCGGGGCAGTCAAAACTTCACTACGGCGGGTTCAAGAAACTCTAATTCCGCAAAAAGCGGGAAAGAGTTTCTAGAAAAAGGAGAGAAGAAGATATAATTATGACTAAACAAATTTATTATCTAGAGCCGTATAAGACTGAGACCGAAGCAGTAATTGTCGAAATAAGAGAAAACATGGGGAGTTTGTACCTCCTAATTTGCCTCGTGATAAAACTTTGAGAATGATAAAGATAGGAGACTATAAAGCGATGCCGGATGGCGGAGTGCAGGTAAAAAGTACCAAAGAAATTGGAATAGTTTTAATTGCTGATATTGTTTCGCAAGAAGGAAAGACAACAGTGAAATATCGTGTGATAGGTACTTAATTATTATGATTGGTAAGTGGAGTGTAATTTATTATGTTTCCGAATCCGGTGAAATTCCGGTGCGGGATTTTCTTAATGCGGCCAAACCATCGTTGAAAGCAAAAACGCTGCGGATTCTCTTGACAGTGAGCGAATATGGACTGCAAAGTATTATTCCACATGTCAGGAAATTATCCGGAATGCCTTTTTGTGAAATCCGCATAATGGGAGTTGACAGCACAAGAATAATATTTGTTACAGAAATCAATAAACAAATAATTTTACTTCATGCATTTTATAAGAAGACCCAAAAGACTCCACAAAGGGAGTTAACTATTACTTATAACCGATATAAAAATTATCAGGCGAAGAAATAGCGGTATTGACATAATATATCTTATACGATATATTATTAATATATGTCCAGAAGAACTTACACTTTACAGGACCATCTTAATGAATCTCTTAAAAATCCTGCTTTTCGGGCAGCTTGGGAAGCTTCCGAGGTAGAATATCAGTTGTCACGTCAGATTATTTCCAAGCGTTTGAAAAGTAAAATGACGCAAAAACAGCTTGCTGCAAAAGCCAAGACGACACAGGCGGTAATTTCACGCTTGGAGCGGATGACCACCAATGTGTCGGTGGAACTACTGAAAAGAATCGCCGAGGCATTTGGTACTCAGTTGAAAGTGAGGTTCGAATAATATGATTTATCAAAATGTCAAAAAATCAAGAATATTGTCCGGTATTGCTCCATCAGGGGATGGTACGCTTCACATAGGAAATTACCTAGGAGCGGTAAAGCAATTTAAAGAATTTGCTAAAAATAACGAATGTTTTCTTTTTATTGCTGATTTGCATGCATTGACGACTATTCAGGATAGGGCGATTTTACAAAAAAATACGGAAACTTTAATTTTAAATGAACTGGCACTTTTGGGAGATCTGACTAACATCACTTTTTTCCGTCAGTCAGATGTGCCAATGCATACGGAACTGCAGTCAATTCTTAATAATGTCACGCCGCTTGGACTTTTGCGGCGCGCTCATGCTTACAAAGACAAATTAGAAAAAGACTTACCGGAAGAAGAGATAAATTTAGGGCTTTTCAATTATCCTATACTGATGGCGGCTGACATACTTTTGTATAAACCCAATTTTGTGCCGGTTGGAAAGGATCAAAAGCAACATGTAGAGATCTGCCGTGATATTGCCGAAAGATTTAATAAAACTTTTAAAAAGAAAGTTTTTCCCTTGCCTGAACCGTATATTCCTGAAGAGGTGGCTGTAGTGATGGGTACCGATGGAAAGCGGAAAATGAGTAAATCATTGGGGAATATTATCAGTATTTTTGATGAAGAATCAGTAATCAGAAAGCAGGTAATGAGCACGTATACAGATCCAACCCGCATCCATCCAACAGATCCGGGGCATATAGAGGGGAATATGGTATTTAGTTACCTGGACTTTTTTGGTGATAAGAGACAAGTGGATAGTTTAAAGGAGAAATATAAAAAAGGGAAGGTATCTGATGTGGAAGTGAAAAACTATTTATTCGAGTCGCTGATGCGGACATTCAAGGAAGCGCGGGCGCGATACCGGGAATTATCCGCAAATCCGGATATGGTTAAAAAGATTTTGAAGGACGGAGCCCAAAAAGCCCATGAGGTAGCTTCACAAACCATGGCGGAAGTGCGGGATACAACCGGACTTACCAACCAGTATTCGTTTTTCCGATATTAAGTATGCTTAGGAGGGCCGAAAAACTGTTAAAAATCTTTGTCCTGCAGCAATCTCTTTTTGAATTCTTTCACTTCTTTCCTGGCGCGATATACTCCAATCATTCATTTTATTAAGATCTCCACCTGCATAAACAGCTGGACTGTGTTGGATAAGAAAATTAACACATAAAAATAAAAATCTTTGTCGATTATTTTCTGTATTACTTAAAGATGTTTGTCTTAGATCTTTTTCAACTAAAATATCCCTTGCAACCAGCAGTATATCATCGGGTAAACTGTGACTACCTTCAAATAAGGGATAACCAACTCCAAGTCTTTCATGGAAAAGACAGCCAATGAGTAAGGCTTTCCTTGTATCTGGTGGTAAACATAATTCATCCATAAGAGTTTTTGTTTCGTCCCAAAAAGTAAAGGATCGATTCTCAATATATGGAAGATGTCGTTTAAGCAGACGTTCAGGTGTAATTTTTGATGGTCCTTCTAACACCGATGGATACAGAGGAATCGCCGAAAGAGAAATTTGTAATAAATCGCGTAGGGCCCGTCTAAAATCATCTGGTGATTGGTTACCTAGTGATACATTTCCTAATTGTTGCAGAATGATTTCCTTGGGTTGAAGCCATTGTTCTTTCGACATATAAAAAGCAAAATATAATTGAGTATTATACACTATCTGAATCCTCTAAATCTAATATCTCCCACCTTATATTCACCTGGC
>JACREK010000138.1 GCA_016218275.1 Candidatus Gottesmanbacteria bacterium
GAAAAATTAAAAATGACAATTAAAAATCCAAAATTATCAAAATATTACCTTAGATTTCTACATTCTACATTCTACATTCTACATTCTCCCATATTATATCTTGTGCCTTTGGGATTAATTGTCTATATGGTTTATCTTCAGTTAACCTTCGGAGACTTTTTATATTTCTGGCATGTTCAGCCTATTTTTGGCGCAGAAAGAAGCGGAACAGGTATTGTTTTGTTGCCGCAGGTAATTTGGCGGTATTTGAAGATATTATTTACTGTACCTTTTTATACTTACTCCTTCTGGGTTAGCGTATGGGAATTAGGAAGTGCAGTTATAGGTTTTGGGTTATTGGTTATTGGCTGGTTGAAGAAAGTAAGAAGTTCTTATTTGATATTTGCTTTTTTGGCAATTACTATGCCTACATTAACCGGTACATTTTCCAGTATGCCGCGCTATATTTTAGTTGCGTTTCCGATGTTTATAGCTTTAGGATTGATTAAGAGTAGATCATTTAAAATTCTGTTGTCTGTTGTCTGTTGTCTGTTGTCTGGGATTTTTATAATCTTGTTTACCCGAGGATATTGGGTAAGTTAATCATCATATCATGAGTTTCGCGTTATTAACCAAGTCTTTCTCACGCAGGGCCTGCCCCCTCGGACAAGCTCGGGGCAAGCGCGGGTTTACCCTGAGTCCCGCTAAGCGGGACGAAGGGTACCTGACTCGCGTCACCCGCTTGCTGTCTGATAGTGTGAAACTTGTGCAGATATGAAATTATTGATAGGAATCCCCGCTTATAATGAACAGGAAATGATTAGTCAGGTAATTAAATCTTTACCGCGAAAGATAGAGGGGATAGAAAAGATAGATATATTGGTGGTTGATGACGGTTCAACAGATCAGACAGCAAAAATTGCCCGAAGCTTGGGTATTTATGTGTTGAGACATATATTAAATAGGGGTTTAGGCGGTGCCCTAAAGACTATTTTTAGCTATTTTAGAAGTAAAAATTATGACATTCTGGTTACTTTTGATGCCGATGGTCAGCATAATCCTTCCGATATATTAAATCTCGTTAAGCCGATTATTAGAGGAGAAAAAGACATAAGTATAGGAAGCAGGTGGCAAAAAAGCCGTAATATTCCCTTCGCTCGCAAAATTATCAACAAATTTGCTAATATAATTACGTATCTCCTTTTTAGCGTTTGGACGTCAGATTCCCAATCCGGGCTGCGGGCATTCAGCAAAAAAGCAGTCAGACTGATTAACCTGCAGTCAGACGGAATGGAGGTGTCAAGTGAATTTTTTAGAGAAATATACAGGCACAGACTTTCCTACAAGGAGGTTCCGATAGTAGTACAATATACCAGTTATTCGCAGACAAAAGGTCAGAAGCTGTCAAATGCGCCGAATGTATTTTTTCGCCTATTTATGAGATTATTAAGATAAATATGCCTACCATTACCCAACTTTTTTTAACCGTATTTTTATTATTTGCTGCCAGCCGAGTAGTCTTGCGTTTCCGAAGCGGTGAATTATCTCTTTTCGGCTTTCTATTTTGGAGCGGAATTTTTGGATTGGCAGCAATCATTGTTTTATTTCCTGGTTTAACAAGCAGTATAGCTATTGCTTTGGGTATAGGAAGGGGAGCCGATGTTGTCGTATATCTTTCTGTTACGCTGCTTTTTTATCTGGTATTCCGACTTTATATTTTTATTGAAGATCTCAGACACGATATCACTGAAATTGTGAAGAAAATAGCATTAAAAGATATGGATAAGAAAAATGACAAAAAATCTTCCTAAGATAAGCCTGATTACCCCGACGCTAAACCAATCCAAGTTTATAAAACAGACTATTATATCTGTTTTATCACAGAAATATCCGAATCTGGAATATATTGTTATAGATGGAGGTTCAACCGATGATACCGTAAAAATCCTCAAAAGTTTCGGGAATAAACTGAAATGGATTTCAGAGAAAGATAAGGGTCAATCAAGTGCGATAAATAAAGGATTAAAAATAGCAACAGGCGAGATGTTAGGATATCTTAACTCCGATGATTATCTTGAGAAAAATGCTTTATGGAAAGTGAGTGAATATTTTTCAGATAATAAAGATGCATATTGGTTAACAGGTAAATGCAGGATAGTTGATCAAAAAGGGAAAGAAGTAAGAAAATTTATCACCATATATAAAAATATTTTCTTAAAATATCTTCGATTTAAACCAATTTTTTATATAATCCAGTTTATTTCCCAACCTGCTACATTCTGGCGAAAAGATGTAGTAAAGAAAATAGGAGTTTTTGATGAATCTTTATATTACTCCATGGATTATGAGTATTGGTTGAGGATATGGAAAACTTATAAACTGCACTTTCTAAATGATTATTTGGCATGTTATAGAATACATAGTTTTTCAAAAACAGTTACGAATCCAAAAGGACAGTTTGATGAAGAGTACTCTGTCGTTAGCAGATATACCCGGAATCCGTTGATTGGATTATTACATAGGTTTCATATAAAGCTGGCACTATTTGTTTATCAATTATTAAAGCGAAGAAATTAGAGTCTGTTGCAAAACCCTTCTTTGTCATTCCCGCGAAAGCGGGAATCTATATGGATCCCCGATCAGAGCCTGCCCCGCACTTGATGCGGGGTCGGGGATGACAGGTAGGTAATGCAATGAGTTCTAACAAATTCTAAATGGTGAAGAGACTGGGAAAAATCCGCCGGTTGAATTGGTTGTTTATACTACTATTGTTTGTTGTTTTACCTTTTAGACTTTATCATTTGACCTATCCTCTTCTTGATGCCCACTTCTTTCGCCAGACTCAAACGGCCACTATTGCCTTAAATTTTTATAACCATGGAATTAATCTTTTACAAACAGAATTGGATATATTCGGCATTGGTAAAGAAAAATATATTACGCTTGAGTTTCCTCTCTATGAAGCAATCGTGGCTGTATTTTATAAAATATTTTTTGAAAGTAGTATATGGGGGCGAGTTGTATCGATACTGGCAAGCTTTCTCGGTGCGTGGTATCTTTTTAAGCTGGTTGTACTGCTCGTTCGAAATGAGAAGATAGCCTTTTTTTCTTCATTCTTCTTTTTATTTGCACCTTTGAATATGTTTTATCAGAGGTCTTTTATGATAGAACCGTTAGTTATAACACTGCTTCTTTCCGGTATCTTTTATTTCTGTCACTTCGTAAATTTTAATGATAAAAAAAGTTATCTGCTTTCAGTTGTTTTGTTAACATTAGGATTTATTCATAAAGGAATATATGGACCATTCTGGCTTTTACCAATTACAGTTTACTATTTGAAAAAAAGATCTTTCCGCGAGATATTTTCCGCTAAATTCATTTTGGCATTAATAGTTCCTTTGGCAGTATTATTTTTCTGGCAAAAACATGTGGATTATATAAACACTGTGAATGGGCATGAATATTTCACCAGTTACAATAAAGGGCATATGGAGTGGAATTTTGGTAGTGCTATGGACAGACTCTCTTTCGCTTTATGGGGATCTTATTTGCAACAACTACTTAATGGAATTTTTCTCAAGCCGGGATTGGTGATTTTCCTTATAGGATTAGCATTTATTCCCAAAATCAAAAATAGCAGCTTTTTTCTTTCCGGGCTTATTTCTCAAATAATATATTTTATAGTATTTTTTAAGATTCAGTCACACAATTACTACCAGGCTGTTATGATACCTGTTTTTTCTGTCTTTATGTCGATAGGATTTGTTAAAGTATCCGAGTTGGTGAAAAATAATCATTTCGGGTCATATTTAAAAATTTCTTTTATGTCTGTTTTCTGTGCCTTATTCATTTACAAATCCTGGATCAATACATTGCCCAGTTTTTATATAGATTGGGATTGGTACAATCGGCTTAAAGCAGTCGGGAGTTCGGTGTCCGATAAATCAGTTGGGATTTTGGCAACTCCCGGATTTGATTGGAATTCTGTGTATACTTATATCCCAAGACATAAAATGTTATTGGTACAAGCCGAGAATGTAACCTACGAAAATATTATCAAGTGGAAAAAGTTGGGTTATTCGTTTATGGTTCTTCATGAATATGAGAAATACCCTGACTATTTTGCTGTCGTTGCACCCGGATTTTCTTTGGATTTTTTAAAGGCAGATAAATTAGTTCTTGATATACCGGAATTTAAAGTATACCAATTCTAACTTATCAATTTTGGGGAAAAATTGATATAATTCTCCCATGGACAATAGTTTTTGGGAAAATCGTCGTGTTCTTGTGACCGGTGGAGCCGGATTTTTGGGAAGTCATTTGGTGCCAAAACTGAAAAAGTTAGGTGCAAAAGTTTTTATTCCTCTCTCAAAAGATTACGATCTTCGTGACAAAAAAAATTGTCGTAAAGTAGTTTCTGGAATGGAATTAGTGATTCATCTGGCAGCAAAAGTAGGCGGAATCGGGTTTAATAGAGAGCATCCGGGAGAAATGTTTTATGACAATATTGTGATGGGTGCACATCTGATGGAAGAAGCAAGACTTGCCGGTGTTGCGAAATTCATTGCCTTAGGAACCGTTTGCGCTTATCCGAAATTCACCCCTGTTCCATTCAAGGAAAAAGATTTATGGGAAGGTTTCCCCGAAGAAACCAATGCGCCATACGGTTTGGCAAAAAAAATGCTTTTAGTACAATCACAGGCATATCGGGAGCAATATGATTTCAATTCGATATATCTTATCCCGGTCAATATGTATGGACCGGGTGATAATTTCGACCCGGCATCATCTCACGTCATACCGGCACTGATAAAAAAAGCAGTAGAAGCAAAGTTAAAAGGCAATTCCCAGATGATAGTTTGGGGAAGCGGACGAGCAACAAGAGAATTTTTGTATGTTGACGATTGTGTACAGGCAATTATATTATCGGCTCAAAAGTATAATAAATCGGATCCCATAAACATCGGTTCTCATTTTGAAATTTCCATCAAAAGTCTGGTGGAAATGATTTGTGATATTGTCTGTTTCAAAGGCAAGATTGTATGGGATAAAGAGAAGCCGGACGGACAACCAAGAAGAAAGTTAGACACGAGCAAAGCATATAAGGAATTCGGTTTCAAAGCCAAAACTCCATTTAAAGAGGGACTTAAAAAGACTATTGAATGGTATATTGTGAGTCGTCATCTCGACTAAGTCCGAAGGACGCATGGAGAGATCTCTCTCGTATGCGAGATTTTCTCAGATAATGGTTCGACTTCGCTCACCACAAGGCTGAGAGATTCCTCGACTTCGCTCGGAATGACATGTTGATAAATGATAGTTTTAGGAATACATGATGGTCATAATGCTGGAGCTGCTTTAGTAGTCGATGGCATGGTAGTGGCGGCAATTTCGGAAGAAAGACTTAATAATATTAAAAATTATTTCGGTCCTCCGCTTTTTTCCATCGCAAAAGTTTTTGAAATTGCCGGTATCAATCCCCAAAAGACCGACTTGATTGCTATTGGTTGCAAAGTCCGGGTCGGTCCTCCTTATGCGGATATCAACTGGTTAGGCAGAATTCAAGTGCAACTTGCTCCATATCTTCACTCACACTTCTTTTCCAAAACTTATGTGAAAATTCTTCATTTCTTCCGCGACACTGCCGATCTTAAGACACAATTCAAGTTACTTGGTATTTCCGATAAGCCGATTGTTTTTGTAGAACATCATTTATCTCATGCAGCCTGCGCTTTTTACCAACGGCCATGGAAAGAGGAAACTCTAATTTTGACTCTTGATGGGTCCGGCGATGGGCTCTGCGCCACTGTATCAGTCGGTAAAAATCATAAGATTGAAAGAATAGCCGAGACGACATTTTACGATAGTCTGTCTAATAATTTATATAGCGAGATCACCGGATACTTGGGGATGAAGAGGTGGGAACATGAGTATAAAGTGATGGGTTTAGCTCCTTATGGTAAAGATGATGGTTTAATAGAAGATTTGCGGAAAGTGATAAGGCTTAATCCGCAAAAACCTCTTGAGTTTCAAAATACCTTTAATGCCTATCTTTGGCAGGTCACCCAAAAGTTATCAAAAATTCTAATTGGCAGAAGATTTGATAATATCGCCTGGGCAACTCAAAAATATTTTGAAGAGTTGATTAAACAATGGGTTAAAAATGCGATTTCTTACACAGGCATTCATAATATAGTAGCGAGCGGTGGTTCTTTTCTCAATGTTAAGGCCAATAAAGTGATTAGAGAACTTCCAGAGGTTAAAAAAGTCTTTTTCTATCCGGCAGCTGATGACGGGGGGACACCTGTTGGAGCAGCACTGGAAGGATATGTGAGACTTTGCAAAGAGAGAAAAACTAATCCTAAGATATATCCGCTGGCAGACATTTATTATGGTCAATCATTCAATAATGAGGAAATAGGTGAAGTA